>JANNAY010001008.1:0-2545 GCA_031384945.1 Deltaproteobacteria bacterium | reverse complement strand
CCGACGACGATGCCGGCCTTTCTGTGCACGCGCACGAGCTCGCGCGCGCCATCTTTGAATTCGACGTCGACAGCGACGCCCTTGTGAGAGACGACCAGCCCCGTTTGACCGTCGTGCGTCGACGAGGGGAACGAGTCTTTCGCACCGCCCGTCGAAGCAGATGTCGACGAGGAAGTCACTTGTGCTTGACGCCGCTTTCCGTTCAGGACATGACCCCGGCTCTTTCTTTAAAGAATGTCCTCACGACAACGTCGCTATCACGACGTCGTCGAGACCAGAAGGAGTTGACGATGGCCACCACGAAGCAGGACCTGGTCGATTTGATTTGCGCGAAGCAGGAGGGTCTGACGAAAAAAGCCGCCACCGAGATCCTCGATTCGCTGTTCGAGCGAATCACCGAGGCGATCAAGACCGAGACGAAGTTCACCTACCCGGGCTTCGGCACGTTCGAGATCCGCACGCGCCGCGCCCGCACCGGCGTCAACCCGCGCAACCCCTCGGAGAAGATCTCGATCCCCGAGACCCGCAACGTTGGTTTCACGGCGTCAAAGGCCCTCAAAGACCAGATCGTCGGCTGAAGTTCTTCTTCAAGAAGCACGCAAACAGAGCACCCTCGTGGTGCTCTTTTTGTTGGCGCACGTCTTCGCAGCTACGCTGGATCGAATGGCCCGTGTCCTCGTCGCCGACGATGCCCGCGTGATGCGCATGTTGCTGCGCACATGGCTCGAGCGTTTGGATCACGACGTCGTCGAAGCCAAAGACGGCACCGAAGTGCTCGCGCTCTTGCGTGACAACACCGCTGCCGGCACGCCCTTCGATCTCGCGTTCTGCGACATCCACATGCCGGGCTTCACCGGGCTGCAGGTGCTCGACGCCCTGCGCGGCGACGGCGCCCTCTCACGCACCCCCATCGTGCTCGTCACGACGCTGGGGCACGAGAGCGACATCGAGCGCGGCCTGGCCCGCGGCGCGGCGGCGTATTTGACCAAGCCCGTCGACTACACCGACGTCTACGACTGCATCCGCCGCTTCACTGGATCGAAGCACTGACGGGCGCGCCGTCGACGTCGAAGTTGCCGTCGAAGAACAAGACGACGAAGCCGCCGAAGTCGGCGCGCACGCCGGCGCCGTCGCTGCCGGCGAGGCAGACGTCGCAGACGCGGCAGCCGGGTTGTTCATCGTCGAGCAGGTCGTTGTGGCCGGCGTCGGCGACGACGACGTGGATGGCGTCGGCGGGGGCGTCGCCGGCGAATTCGTCGTGGTTGTCGCCGTCGGGCGCGCACGGCTGCGAGAAGAAACCGCCGTCGTCTTGCGGTCCGAGGCCTGTGCCGACGATCAGCGCGGGGAAGGCGAAGTCGACGGTGGCGTCGACGACGCGGCCGCCCTGGGTGCCGTCGACCGGGTCGAGCAGCACGACGCCGTCGAGCGCTGTTGGATCGTCGGTGATGACCTTCCACAACACCTTGCCGCCGCGGCTGTGGCCGACGCCGTAGACGACGCCGTCGAAGGTGACGCCGCCGACGTCGATGGCGCCGAGGTCGGCGATGACCGCGGCGCTGGCTGCTGCTTCTTCGGTCGCGCTGGGTTTGCCGAAGGGGTTGTTGTCGGCGGCGTACATCTGCGGCGCGACGACGACGAAGCCGTGGCTGGCGATGTGCGTGAGCAGCGTCGCGTACCACTCGGTGCTCATGAGAAACCCGTGTTGGAACACGATCGCGGGGTAGCTGCCCGCGGTGGTCGGCGCGAAAATTCGCAGCGGGATGTCTGCATCGACGACGCTGACGGCGACGTCGAATTCGCCGGCGGCGTAGGCGCCCACGAAGACGTCCTCGCCTTCGCCTTCGCCTTCGCCTTCTCCTTCTCCTTCGCCGTCTCCTTCTTCGCCTTCTCCTTCTCCTTCTCCTTCTCCTTCTTCGCCTTCTCCTTCTCCTTCTTCGCCTTCTCCTTCTTCGCCTTCTCCTTCGCCGACGACGTCGCCTTCGCCTTCGCCCTCGCCGGGTGCGGAGGGCGAGGGGCACGCGGTGACGACGACGGCAGCGACCAAAGAGGTGAAGAACGAATTGCGCATGTCCATGGGCTACGCGTTCTCGGGGCGGCATCAACGGGGTAGGTCATCGGTCATGCATCCGTCTCTCGACGACGACGCCGACCTGCCTGATGGGCTGCCGTGCTGCTTGCCTTCACGCACGCGAAACGGCGCGCGCCTGCCCCTGCCCGCCCTCGCTGACGTCGACGGACCGCGGCTGACCGACGACCTGCCGCCGGTGTTCGACGCCCACGTGCACGTGTTCGCGCCGCCGCTGTTTCGCGCGATTTGGCGCTGGTTCGACGTGAACGGCTGGCCGATTCGCCACAAGCTCGAGGCCGGTGACGTCGTCGAATTCTTGAAGACGCGCGGCGTCGCTGGCTGCCTGCTGCTGCACTACGCGCACAAGCCCGGCATCGCGCGGGGCATGAACCGCTTCGTCGCCGACGTCGCCGCGGCGAGCGCCGGCTTCGCCACCGGCACCGCCACGGTGTGCCCGGGCGAGCCCGATCAGGTGGC
>JANNAY010000997.1:0-2672 GCA_031384945.1 Deltaproteobacteria bacterium | reverse complement strand
CGTGCCCTGCTCAGGTCCTTTCACGCATGTCAGCGTGGCGACGGCGCCGCTGACAGCCGGGAGCTTCTCGCTCTGCCGCTCACGTTCGCCGCGATCGTTGGCGCGCACAGGCTGCTCGTTCTGCTTCAGCGACGTGCGCGTGTCTTTTGGCTCGACCGGCGCGGGTGCGCGGCCCTGCTCGCGACGTCGATCGGCGGCGCGTCCGTTGCCGCCGGGACGCGCCGATCGTGGGTCGTCGGCAGCCGCGAAGTCGGGACGCTGCACGCGCTCAGACGGGGCGGCGTCGACGAAGAAGCCGCCGTCGGCGCTGTCTTCGATGACGGGGGCGGCCTTGCCCGGGATTTTTCGGCTGGGCGCACGGCCATCTGGCGCGGCTGCTTTGCCGCGCGGTGCGTTGCCTGTGCCGGCCTTGTCCTGCGCCAAACGAAAGCTCCGACGTTTTGCCGATGTCTCACGAGGACAAACGTATGGGCACGTTAGCGGGTTTGTGTTGGCGGGACCGCTTTTCGGCCACCCTCAGGGCGCCGCCGCCACCGCCGCTGTAGGTGTGGCGACCACGAAGGCGATGCGCGCATCAGAACGCGACAGCAGCGGCGCCAGCGCGGCCCGCACCTCGCCCCATGCGCCGACGTCGACGCGGGCGCCCTCGCGCGTGATCGTGCGCTCCCAGACGAGCGAGCCGTCTTCGACCGACGTCGTCTGCGTCAGTCGCACCGGTCCAGCCTTGAGATCGGCGTTGTCGGGCACCTCGACAAAGCTGGCGGCGGCCGCTCCTGACGTCGGCAGGTGCAGCTGCACCACGAGGCGCTCGCGCTCAGGAAACACCCGCAGCGCACGGCTGCGCTCGGCCACGCGCACCAGCCCCGACAGCGGCGTGCCGGCGCGAAACGCAGCGGCGGCGCCGCCGGCGAAGACGTGCTCGAAGCGGACGGCGCCGGACGCGTCGGCTTCGACGGGGACGTCGACGTCAGCGACGAAGGCCAGCGGTGCTGCTGCGGTGTCGAGCCCCGGCAGTGTGACGCGCGTGACCTTCACGCCCGGCAACGACGACGACAGCGAACCTTCGAGCAGCTGGGCCAGCTGCGCTTCAGTGGCCTGGCGCAGGCTCGGACGCACGGCCTCGGCGACGACGGTGGGCAGGCGCAGGGCGACGAAGCCCTTGAGCACACTGCCGTCTTTGGCGCCGGCGTCTTTGCCGTCGCCGTTGCCGTCGCCGTCGGTGAGCGTGAGGTCGAGCTGCACGGTGACGGGCGTCTGGTCGACGGCGGCGTCGGGCAGCCGACCGCGGGCAGCGGTGTCGAGGTCGAGGGTGCGCGATCCGAGAAACGCTGGCGGCAGGTGATCGAGGGTCGCGGTCGATCCTTCGAACCAAGCGTAGTGGTCGACGTCGCCGACGACGACGCGGGCGACGACGCCGGACCACGAGCCGCGCACCGGCATCGTCAGCGGCACCGCCAACGGCGCGTGCAGCGCCGTCAGGTGCACGTCGAGGCCGGCGGCTTTGGCGAGGGCCACGAAGAGCGGCAAGCGATCGCCGGCGCCGGTGGCGAGCACTGTGACGGCGTCGCCCGGGCCCTGCGCGGGCGTGATCTCTTCAGCGACGAAGCGAAAAACGCGGCGCAGGTGATCGTCGTCGTCGCCGCGGCCGGCGATGTCGACGACGGCAGCCTCGATCCACGGATCGACGCGCGCGCGCGAGGCGAGGTCGCTCTTGCGCAGCCGGCGGAAGTAGCGGTCGGCGGCGGCGCCATCGACGTCGACGCCGTCTTGGGCGCTGGCGCTGGCGTCGACGTCGAGGCCGGCGCGCAGACCCACCTGCGGTTCGACCTCGTCGCGCTCGACGCTCATCGGCTCGTCGAGCAACGGCGGACCGCGCAGCGCAAACGTGTAGAGCGCGCTCGGCACGCCCAACGACGACTCAGACGTCTTCGTCGCCGCCGGCGCCCCGTTGGTCTGCACCAGCTGCGGGTGCAGGCGCTCGTCGAGCACGTCGGGGACGCTGACGAGGTAGCGCCGCTCGACGGCAGGCGTGGGCTGGCGCAGCGAGCGCGTCTCCCAGAAGTCGCCGTCGACGAGGGCGCGGTCGGCGGAAACACTCATCCATTCGACGATGTCGCCTGGCGCCAGCTGCGGCAGCGACATCTCGTCGTTGTTGCTGTGGCGCTCGGCCTCGACGATGCGTCCGTCGGCTTTGATGAGGCGCAGGCGCAGCACGCGCTCGCCCTCATGGGGCGCGAGCTCGCCGAAGCCGTCGAGCGCCTCTTTGCTGCGCAGCTCGGCGATCCAGTGGCGGACAACGAGGCTGCTGCCGTCGGGGGCGAAGCGCCGCTCGAGGTCGTCTTGCAAGAACAGCGTGGCGTAGCCGGGCCACGGCTGGGCCTTCAGCGCCTTGTGCTCAGCGATGACGGCGTCGCCGCGCTCGAAGCGGGGCGTCCACGGCACAGAAAAGCCGCGCGCTTCGCGCCACAACAGCGCGTCGAGATCGACGCCGACGACGGCGCTGTCGTCGACGTCGGCGCCTGTGTACCGGGCGCGGCGCAGGCGCAGCGACGCATCTTGCGGATGCCGCGCGATCGCCGCGTCGAGCACGCGCAGCGCGGCGCTCTTGTCAGAACCGGTGGGCGCGTCGAGCTCGAGCAGATCGAGCAGCGGGTCGAGCACAGCGTCGTCGC
>JANNAY010000973.1:0-6295 GCA_031384945.1 Deltaproteobacteria bacterium | reverse complement strand
CAAACGTCGACGTCAGCCGGGGTCGCGTGCAGGGCGACCAGCACCTCGACGTTTCGGCCGGTGATCTTTTGGGGGCGGTCGAAGTTCTGCACGCGCTGCTTCGACAAGACGCTGTTGGGGATGACGACGGCGTCCCACGTGAAGGTGCGCAACACCGTTGAACGCCATCCGCTGTGCTCGACGCGGCCCTCGACGCCGTCGACGAGAATCCACTCGCCGTCTTTGAAGGGCTTGTCGAGCGAGAGCGCGAGGCCCGCGAACAAGTTGCCGAGGGTGTCTTGCAGCGCGAGACCCAACACGACGGTGATGACCGTCGACGTCGCCAACAGCGGCGCGACGTTGACCCCGGTGACGCTGCCGATGATCGACAGGACGGCGACCGAGTAGGCGATGACCAACAGCAGGTGCCGCACGACGGGAGGCACCTGCACCTTCTTTCGCTCGCCGAGCCAGTAGTGCAGCAGCGCGGTCTCGACGGCCTCGATGACGAGGTAGGCGACCAACAACAGCTCGACGATGGTGACGACCTTGGCGACGGTGTCGCTCTCGATGTCGCGCAGGCGCAAGAACGTGTGCGCGCTGACCAGGAAGACCAACACCTGTGCGGGCAGGCGCATGCGTTTGACCAAGACGTCGTCGAGCTGGGTCTTGGTGATGCCGACCAGCTTCTCGAGCCAGCCGAACATCACGGTGTAGAGAATCTCGCCGAAGCCGACGACGATGACAGCGATGAGCAGGGCCCACGGCCAGGCGAGCGGCACCGTGAAGTGGTCGGTGTAGAAGGCGCGCAGGCTGTCCATCCCGCCGCTTACTTCACGACGTAGACGCCGTCTTTGGCCACCGTGATGCTTGGCACCTGCTTCGTCGCCTCAAAACGCTGATAGCCCACCGACAGCTCGCGCCAGAACGCCTGCAGCGTCGCATCTGTCGTCGTCGAAAGCAGCGCCTGCAGCCCGGCGTCATCGAGCCGGCGCGGAAAGATGTGGATGCGCGTGGGCACCTTCGGGAACGTTTGGTCGAGCGAGAGGTAGACCTCTTCGATGGGTGCGTTCTCGATCGGGATGCAGCCGATGGTGACGCACTCGCCGTGCACCATGATGTCGCCGCCGAGGTCGACGCCGTTGCCGCCTGCTTGACGGCCGCGAATCTTGTCAGATGCGTTGGGATAATCGACGCGCAGCGAGAGATGGTAAGAAGACTGCGAATTTAGCTTTTCAATGGTGTAGAATCCCTCGGGGATCTGCAGGTCGCCCTGTCTTCTCTTGGGTCCTGAAATGCCTGACATCGCGCAGATCGGGTAGCTCTGAATGAGCGTCAGCTGTGCCTGATCTCTGCTGCGGGCCCACAGCTCAACCACGCCCGGCGTGCCGTCGTCGTTCTGCTTGATGGCCCGCAAGAAGGTCTCGATGGGCGGCCAGACGACCTTTTTTTCGGCGTAGAGCGCGGGCAGCGACGTCTTGAGGCGGACACGGGCGTTGTCGACGCGGCTCATCTTTTCGGCCCTCGCCTGCGCAAATTCCAACAGCGCATCTTTGTTGATGCCGACGAGGACGACGAGGGCAACGACGAGGACGCCGAGGGCGGGGAGGCGATTTCGCACGGCCTCATGGTATCCGAGCGTCATGCTGAGTGAGAGAGACGGCGTCATCGCCCTGACCCGTGCCTTCAAAGACCGAGGCTACGCCATCGTCAACAACGTCGCCTTTGACGAAGACGGCGTCGTCTTCGACATCGACGGCTGGGACGCCGCTGCCCGCGTCGGCTTCGAATACCGAACCAGCGAAGCCGACGACAAACACGACCTCACCGACGACGAACTCGGCCAGCTCGGCGCCCGCATCGAGCGTGGCGAGCTGGCGTTGTTGATCATCGACGACACCCGCGTGCCTGACGAGAAGAGCATGCGCGAGATCGCCCAGCGCTTTCTCGATCTCATCGAGCAAGAGGGTCGTCTGCCGGCGACGACAACAGCGAAGAAGACGAAGAACAAGAAGGGGTCGCGCTGATGGTCAGCACGCAGCAGATGCTCAGCGGCATCGATTCGCAGATCGAGAACGTCACCGCCGAGGCCGCGGCCCTCGAGCGCCTGCAGCGCGGCATCTCGCAAGACGTCGCCCGCATCGACGACGAGCTCGCCCAGGGCTGGTCTCATCTCGCCGAGGTCTTGGTGCCAACCCTCGACGTCGCGGTGCTCGACCGGGCGAGCGCGCTGCTGCGGCTGCCGGCGATTCGCGGCAATGTCATTGAAGAAGGCGTGCGCCAGACCGTGGCCAGCACAAGGCAACGCTTGGCCAAGGCTGGCAACGATCCAGTGTATGTGAACCGCGAGGCCGTCGCCAACGAAGCCGCCATCCGCATCGCCGAGGTCGAAGAGGCGATGAAGCCGCTGGCAGATTCGACGTCGGCGTTGGAGCAAGAGCGCTACTACGAAGAGCTGCTGCAGTACCGCTACGGAACGCCCGAGTACGGCGTCAAGTTCTGGCAGTCGCTATATTACACTCATTGGAAACACGCCGACATCGTCTTTGAAAAACATGCTGTGCGCATGAGGGCGGCGGACTTCAAAGAGATTGCGGCGAAGTACGTCGAAGAGAAGACTGCGCTGCGGTCGCTGGAGGCGGTGAAGCAGTCGCAGAAGCAGAAGCTGCAGGCGGCGAAGGAGGCGGAGGCGCTGGTGCTCGAGCTGCACAATGGCATCGAGCAGGCGTTGCCGCGCGCGCTGGCCTCGGTGCGTGGTCGCGTGCGCGAGCACCTCATGCCGCTCGACGACAAGACCATGGCCGACCTGCTCGACGGCGTGCCCGACGCCGACCTCGCCTACCGGCGCGTGATCGGGTTGAAGAAGAAGAAAGAGTATTTGTCGTCGCTGGTGCAGCAGCAGGTGCGCGGTCCGCTCGCCGACCTCAACGCGATGCGCGGCAAGCTCTACGCAGACCGCAACAAGCTCGCGCGCCCGAAGAACTGGTCGCGCCAGTGGAGCCAGCACGACTACGACCGTCGCTTCGGCACCGATCGTCGCGAGAAATGGCAGAAGCGCCGCGATCGCATTCACGACGCGCGCACGCACATCGTCGAGTACCACCACTACGACCGGTGGAGCCCGGCGAGCGATCTTCTCTGGTGGGACTTGATGACCGACGGCCGCATCGATGGAAATTTTATCGATGAAGTGCGCGATCGGCCGCAGCCCTATGTGCACCACGGCCATCAGCCTGTCGCCAGCTTCGACGCCGATGACCACCGCGACAACTTCGCCGACGTCTCTTGATGCTGCGTCTTTGATGATGGCTTGAACATGGACAGTCCGAAGCGCCTTTCTTTTCTGAGCTACGCGGTCAACGGCGGCGGCGTCGGCCACCTCGTGCGTCAAATCGCGATCCAGAAATGGCTGCGTCGCTTCTGCGCCTTCACCGGCACCAAGAGCGAGCATTGGTTTCTGACGACGTCAGAAGCGGACTCGATCTGCTTTCACGAGGGCTTCTCGGCCTTCAAGCTGCCCAGCAAGACCATCGTCGACGACGCCGGCCTCGACAAAGTCGCCTACATCGCGATGGCCAAGCAGTGGGTGTGGAACTCGTTGACGCTGCTGCGCCCCGATGTGCTCGTCGTCGACACGTTTCCCAACGGCTCGTTTCACGAGCTCGGCAACGCGCTCGACGTCGTCAAACACAAGGCGCTGGTGCTGCGTCCGGTCAAGCAGCCCTTTGCGCGGCGCGGCGCCTTTCAATCGTTGGTGCAGCTCTACGACCGCGTCGTTGTTCCTGAGCACGAAGACGACGAGCCCACGCTGCTCGACGAGCTTGGGTTACCGCCGTCGCGCGTCGCGTTCACAGGGCCCATCGTGCGCAGCGATCGCTTCGATGCTTTCTCTGCTGCCGAAGCGAAGAAGCGATTGGGAATCGCTGAGGGCAAGCGCGCCGTCGTCGTCACCGGCGGCGGTGGCGGCGACGCGGGCATCGACGCCTTCTTCGACGCTGTCGCGGCCTTTGCCGACGCCCGCGCTGACGTGCACGTCGTCTACGCCGCCGGTCCGTTGTTTCGTGGACGCCCGCGGCGCGGGCCGTCGTCGACGTTCTTCACCGGCCACGACCTCGCCGAGCACTTCGCCGCCTTTGACGTGGCCGTCTGCGCCGCCGGCTTCAACACCATTCACGAGCTGCTCTTCGCCGGCGTGCCGACGTTGGTGGTGCCGCAAACGAAGATCGCCGACGACCAGCTCGCCCGCGCGCGGCGCTACGCCGATCGCAGCGCGCTGCGGCTGACGTCGACGGCGACGGTGTTTGCGGATCTGTCTGCGTTGTTGGCGGACACGACGGCGTTGGCGGCGTTGTCGCAGGCGGCGCGCGCGCAGATGCCGGTGAACCACGCGAAAGACGCCGCGCGCGAGATCTTGTCGCTGGTGCTGGCGCCGTCGATCTTGCGGGCGGCGGCTGAGGCCCTCGACGACGAATTTGTCGCTGGCGCAGGCAAAGACATCGCCGACGTCGTCGACCTCGCCCTCGCCCTGCAAGGCAAAGGCGATCGCGCGGCGCTGTCGACGAAGGCGGCGTTGGCGCTGTCGACGTCGACGCAGACGCCGGCGTTGGCGTTGTCGCGCGTCGTCGAGCAGCTGAAGAAGAAGGTGCGCACCGACGACGTCGTCGACCTCGTGTCGACGTTGTTCGCGTCGCCCGCCATCGCAGGGCAGCACGGCGGCCTCGTCACGTTGCTGCAAGCATTGCAGCCCGAGCGCGCCGTCGATGGATCCGTCGTCGTCAAAGCCATCGTCGACGCTGCCGGCCGCGCCGCTGGCGAAGGCAAAGACCTGCTCACGCTCGCCCGCTCCCTCCCTTCCGGCATGGACAACCTGGGCCGGCTGCGCGCGGTGGGCCGTCTGTCGTCGTCGGGGGGGGTGGTCTGATGGGTCCCACCGATCGCCGGTTGTTGGCGCTGAAGGATGGCGTGGTGCGCCACGGTCCGCAGACGCTGCACATCGATGTCACCAACGCTTGCAACACCAATTGCGTGACATGCTGGGATCATTCACCACATCTTCATGTCGCGCGGTCGACGGCGTGGAAGAAGCAGCGCGTCGACGTCGATGCCGTTAAAGCGCTGCTCGATGATGTCCAATCGCTCGATGTTGTCGGCGCGCCTTTGCAGAACATCATTGTGTCGGGAATGGGCGAGCCCTTCACGCATCCTGACATCTACGCGCTCATCGCCGACATCAAGCGGCGTGGCTTGCATCTCACCATCATCACCAACCTGGTGGCGGCCGACGTCGACCGCGTCGTCGACCTCGGCGTCGACGCCCTCTTGGTCGGCGTGCAGGGTGCGTCAGAGCGCAGCTATCTCGACTTTCATCCGAACTTCACGCCGTGGCACTGGGCCAAGCTGAACGAGCAGCTCGAGCGTCTGGCCGACGAGCCCGGTGTCGACGTCAAACAGGTACAGGTCATCTGCCGCCACAACGCCCACGAGCTCGCCGCGATGGTCGAGCTCGCAGCGCGCACAGCGGCGCGGCAGGTGAACTTCAAGCTCGCCTCGCTGAAAGAGGGCACCGAGGCCGTCGCCCTCTCGCCGGCCCAGCGTGAGGCGGTGCTGTCGTCGGGGCTGGCGGCGGCGGAGGCGGCGGCGGCGGCGGCGTCGATGAGGACGAACCTCGAGGTCTTTGCGCGCCAACTTGCCGCCAACCACAAGGGCAACGAAGACGGCGACACCGCCCCCATCGACAAGATCGGCTGCTTTCTCGGGCACTTCTATTCGCGCGTGACGGTCGAGGGTCAGGTGTTGTTTTGTTGCAACACCGAGGTCGAGATTGGCAACCTCAAGACGCTGCCGTTCTCGTCGTGGTGGCGGTCGGCGAAGTGGGAATATTGGCGCAAGAGAATGCGTGAGGGGCGCTACCTTTCATCGTGTTTTCAATGCGGCAAGGTCAACCAGAACGAGGCGCTGTCGGTCCGGTTCAAGACGCGTTTCGGCGAGGAAGCGTGGCGGGCGGTGACGCAGGCGCCGGCGACGCAGAAGTCGTCGTCGGTGGCGTCGTCGTCGTCGTCGTCGAAGAAGAAGGCGCTGCGGGTGCTGCCGTGATGCACGCCAACAACAGCGCCCATCCTTGGGACTCCCCCTCCCCACAGCGAGGCTTTGCGAGCGCCCGTGGGGAGGGGGTCGGGGGGAGAGGTGGTCGCCTGCGACAGCGCCTCGATCGGCGAGGCATCGAACACCGGGCATCGTCGTCGACGACCACACCCCCCCGCCCCCCCGGCCCCGGGGCGGGGAGACGGGGGGGGGGGGGGGGGGGGGCGGGGGTTTT
>JANNAY010000970.1:0-1708 GCA_031384945.1 Deltaproteobacteria bacterium | reverse complement strand
ACGACGACGTGCATCAGCTCAGCGCCGCGCACCAGCGAAGCGCGCGCCTCGCGGGCCTCGGCCTCGCGGTTGTTCAACGTCGCGGCCACGCCGATCACCGTCGTCGAGAACGACACGACGAAGACAAAGACCAGCCACAGACGGCGTGTCGACGAGGTGGGCAGAATCACGGCGACTCCATGCGCAGCGAGGTCAGCGAGGTCACGGGCGGGTCGGCATGGTCATTCGGCCAAAGGCGCCCGCGCGCGTCGGCGACGGATCACGAGACCCGGCCCTCGAACCGGTAGCCGCGGCCGCGCACGGTGCCGATCCAGGCGTCGCCGCCGACAGACTTCAGCTTGGCGCGCAGCTGCTGCACGTGCACGTCGACGGTGCGCGTCTGGATGTTGCCGTCGCGGTAGCCCCACACGTTCACCAAGAGCTCATCGCGCGGCACCGGACGGTGGGCGCGGCTGCACAAGAACTGCAGCAGCGAGCACTCGCGGGCCGTCAGCCGTGCAGTTTCTGCCCCGCGCACCACGGTGAGCTGATCGGTATCAAAGACGGCTTCTTCGTCGATGGTGATGCGCTTCTGCGGCTCTTTGTCGGTCAGCGCCCGTCGACGCAAAAGGCCCTTCACACGGGCCACCAGCTCGTGGATGCCGAAGGGCTTGCTGACATAGTCATCGGCGCCGCGTTCGAGGCCTTTCACGATGTCTTCTTCGGCGCCTTTTGCCGTGAGCAGCAAGACCGGCACGAAGTCAGAGCGGGCCCGCAGGTGCGAGAGCACGGCGAGGCCGTCCATGCCCGGCAGCATGATGTCGAGCAGCACCGCGTCGAAGCCGCCGTCGGCGGCGCGTTCGACGGCGGCGAGGCCGTCGCCGACCGCGTCGACGTCGAAGCCCTGTGACGAGAAGAGCTCGACCAGCCCTTCGCGGATGGGGGCCTCGTCTTCGACCAACAAGATGCGGGGTTTGGCTTCGGTCATGCGACGAGGCTCCGAGGGTGACGCGGATGCTTTGGGGAGAGGAACCCTTGGAGTGTCGCCTGGCGGAGCATTGCGTCGTTGAGCATAGGCCCTCTTGGACTTGAAACTTCGCTGCCCGCACGAGGGCGGGCACCGACACAGAGCACAGGGTAAGAACAATTTTTGTAAGAACCGCTGGCGCGGCAGACGTCGCGGGCCATCTGCTTGGCCTTCTTGTTCATGTTGGCGCGGGCGCCCATGCCGCCGGCGGCGTTGTCGACCTGGTAGCTGTCGACCTCGAGCATGAGGTTGTCGAGCTTGTCGGTCTTCAGCACCTTTGCCTTCTCTTTCATCTCGGCTTTTGACGCCGCGAGGATGCCGTCGCCGGCCTGGAAGTCGCCGCGGTTGTAGGCCTCGTTGGCCTGCAGCATCGCCGTCGATGTCTGCCACTCGGCGGCTTTGACGGCGACATCGGCGACGGTCGAGGTGGCGACGACCGTGGTGTCTTTGGTGAAGGTGGCGTTGACGGCGAGCACGGCGCCAAAGGCGGTGTTGTCGCTGGCGGCGTTGAAGCCGACGTCGACGTCGAGCAGGTCTTGCACGCCTTCTTGCTGCGCGCCGTGGCGCACCTTCACGAGCACGTCGGTGGTGCGGCCGCCGTAGATGTCGCCGGCTGGCACGCGCGTGGTGTGGTCGGCCTCGATGCTCGAGGTGAAGCCGATGATCTCGACGACGCGCGCGCCGTTTTTGGGCGCGATGGTG
>JANNAY010000931.1:0-2401 GCA_031384945.1 Deltaproteobacteria bacterium | reverse complement strand
CTACCTGAAGTTCATGACCGAGAGCTTCGGCGCCCTCGGCAACCTCGCGACCAAAGAGATGGTGGCTGGCGCGATCAAGGGCCGCTCAATCGCTTTCTCTGCCGTCGTCGATGGCACAGCCTTTCGCCAGTACACCTTCTTGTATTTCGTCTCGCTGCCCGGCGGTGGTGGTGAAGAAGTATCGGCCACGGTCACGCAGCTCGAAGGTGATGCGACGCCCCTCTTCGAGATCGAAAAACTGTTGAAATCGGTTCGCCGCGCCGCGGCTGTGAGAGGCGGTCGCTGATGGCCACGACCTTCCCCATCCTGCAGCGCGACCTGCTGCTGCGACAAACGGCGGCGGTGTCGTCGACGTTCGGCGCCAAGCGCAGCGACGTGCAGAACGACCTGCAGCAGCTGATCGCCGAGCCGCTGGCGACCGCTGCGGCGTCGACGTCGACGTCGGCTCCGAAGGTGTTGGCGCAGGCGCACGACCTGCGCGCCATCCAGAGCGGCAACCAGGTCTTCCTCGTCGAAGAGAAGTGGCACGGCAGCCGCGTCGAGCTCCGCTGCTTCCCGCCGATCCCCGCCAAGAATTTCGACAAGAAGAAGATCGACGACCTGGTCAAGCGGGGCGACGCCGCCGACGTCTACGGCAAGAAGTACGACGACATTCCCAGCATCGTGCTCGAGGGCAGCGGCAAGAACGTCGACGTCAAGATGAACGGCAAGCGCCAGCCCTCGCTCGACGGCAGCGATTGGGCCCGTGCGCTGTCTGAGTCCACGTTGGCGCTGCTCGCCCGCGGCAAGAACGCCGCCGACATCAGCGAAGCCGCAAAGTCGCAGTCGGCGTCGTCTTCTTCGTCGTCGCCGAAGTCGACGTTGTCGAAGCTGACGTCGTCGACGCCGAAGCCCGTCGCAGGACCGCCGCTCGGCCACGACCTCGAAGGTGCAGGCACCTGGCGCGGCCAACCTGTCGTCGTCACCAGCGACCGCGACGCGATCATCTCGGGCGGCGGACTGCACGTCATGATCGAGACGCGCGCCAAAGACGGCAGCTCGGTGTGGCTGCCCATCGCGTTGCCCACCGACTCGCATGCAGGCGCGATGTCCGCCGCGAAGTTTCCCAGGCGCGGCTGCGCGGTGCTCATCGACGGCGACACGCTGCAGCTCGTGGGCGGGCTCGACGCCAAGGGCACGCCGACGACGGCCCGCTTCAGCGTCGACCTCAAGCTGGCGACGCAGCCGAATTTCACCGGGGCAGGCTGGGTCGAGAAGGCGCCGTTGAAAGACGCTGCCGCCTGGGCCGCTGCCTGCGTCTCCGCCAGCGATGCCTTTGTCGTCGGCGGCGTCGCCTCGTACTACTTGAAGAAAAACAGCGCCGGTGACGACGTCAAACAGCCGACGGTCTCGCGGGCGCTTCAGGTCGGCGGCTACCCGCAGTGGCGCGACCGCGGCAGCGCGCCGTCGATCCCCGTCGGCGCCCACGCCTTTGTCGTCGACAGCGTCGTCTTTGTCGGCCCCGGCGCCACCTGCGACGGCTCGCTCTCGGTCTTTGACGGCAACCGGGGCGCCTGGACGTCACTGCCCAATCTTCCCAAGAGCGTGGGATTGGGTCAGCTGTTGAAGAGCGGCGACGACCTCGTCTACGCCGGCGGCTTCGACGACAAGGGCGCGCCGTCGAAGACGGTGTATGCGTTGAACCTCAACGACCCACTGTCAGGTTGGATCGACAAAGGTGAGAGCGACGCCGTCGCCGGCAAGGCCCGCGTCGTCGAGCGCGATGGCAAGCTCGTCTCGCTGATGGTGGCCCCCAAGGGCGCGCTGATGGTTCACCTCGAGTGACGTCGTCGAAGGAACTCCGGCTGCGTGTGAACGCGGTGCTCGCCGACACGCGCGCGCTCGCGACGGCTGCCGGCGTCGGCGTGATGGCAGCAGACGCTGTCGTCGACGAATTCGTTGCCGGCCTCTCGCGCGATGCCGCGAACTTCTCCGTCGTCGACACCCGCGCCGCCGACAAAGACGCGAGCCGCCGATCGATCAGTGATGCCTTGAAGAGCGACAAGCCGATCGTCGTGGTGCTGTCTGCTTCGACCACAACGACAACGACGACACCGCCGCTGCCTGCGCTGACGTTCTTGCAGTCGCTCGCCGAAAAAAAGACCACCGCCGACCTCGGCGACCTGATCACGCGCCCCATCAAAGCCGGCACCAGCGCCGTCGTCGTCGTCGTCGGCGCCGACGAATTCGCCGGCCTGCCGCGCCAACTGCAGCGCATCGACTTCTGGGAGTTCCTCGCGTGAGCACCATTGACACCAAACGTCTCGGCAGCGCGCTCTTGCAAGAGCTGTCGCGCCGCAGCGTCGACAAGAGCACCGACAAGCAGACGCTGGTCGAACAGCTCGCCGACGGCAGCGGCGGC
>JANNAY010000925.1:0-2595 GCA_031384945.1 Deltaproteobacteria bacterium | reverse complement strand
CGAGTCCGACGCCGACGATGCAGCCGGCGCGGTTGCCTTCTTCGTCGGAGAGCTTGGGCGGCAGTCCAGACGAATCCCACGCCTGCTTGGCCGCGGCCTGGGCGAGCAGGATGAACCGCTCCATCCGGTTCACGTCTTTTGGCTTGTCGACCCACTGCACCGGATCGAAGTCAGGGACGATGCCGGCGATCGACACCGGCAACTTCGCGCCGTTGAATTCGGTGGTCTTCCACTCTTCGACAGTGCGGATGCCGCTCTTGCCGTTGATGAGGCCCGTCCACGACGCCTCAGTGGTGACGCCGAGGGGCGTCGTCATGCCGATGCCAGTGACCACAACGCGACGGGACATGGGGACCTCTACGAGCAGTGTGCGATCAGTGTGACGTCGTTGCCGCCAACGACAACCCCGGCACAGGCCGGGGTTGTTGCGACGCAATCTGAAGCGGCGGCGTCTCAGCTGTGGCTGGTGACGTAGCCGATGGCGTCGCCGACGGTGCGGATCTTCTCGGCCTCTTCGTCGGGGATCTCGGTCTGGAACTCTTCTTCCATCGCCATGATCAGCTCGACGATGTCGAGGGAGTCGGCGCCGAGGTCTTCGATGAACTTGCTCTCCGGCTTGATCTGCTCTTCGGAGATGCCCAGCTGGTCGGCGATGATCGATTTGACGCGGTTCTCGACGGACATGTGGCTCCTGCGGGAAGGGAAAGGACGGCGACTGCTATCCGGCTTCCGTGCCGGCATCAAGACGCAAAGCGCGTGTGTCGACGTGCCGCAGTGCGAAAACGCCTTCGCGCCTGCGCGCCACGCGCTCTTCGCACAAAACGGTCTTGAGCTTCCTGTCGACGCTGATAGGAGTGGGGCTCCTGACGGTGACCCCATCGTCTAGAGGCCCAGGACATTACCCTTTCACGGTAATGACGGGGGTTCGAATCCCCCTGGGGTCGCCAACGAAGAGCCGGTGCAAACCGGCTCTTCGCCTTTCTACAGCTGGAGAATTCATGCGCCGCGTCGTCGTCATTCTCTCCGCCCTCGCTGTCGCTGCTGGCTGCGACGACTGCGTCGAAGAACCCGTCGTGAACGTCGGCGAAGGTGAAGGCGAAGCCCTCCCCGTCGAAGGCGAAGGAGAAGAGGGAGAAGGCGAAACAGGCGAAGGCGAAGGCGAAGAAGGCGAAGGCGAAGGCGAAGAAGGCGAGGGCGAAGGCGAAGGCGAAGTCTGCGTCGTCGGCGACCTCATCGGCGTTGGCGGCGACGACAAACCCCGCGGCCTCTTGATCGCCTTTCCCTTCGCCGAGTCTGGCGGCGCTGCCGACGTCGTCCGCTCCTACGTCGTCGGCGTCGACGGCTCCATCGGCGACGAGGCCGACCGCGTCAACGTGGGCTTTCGGCCCGATCGCATCGCGTTTGCCAACTCCGGCACCCTCGCTGTCGTCGTCGGTGAGTCTTTGCCGCCGGCGGGTGGCGGCCAGCGCGACCCCGATCAAGTCGCGACGCTCGATGTGAGCGATCCGGCCAACCTGCGCATCCTCGACATCGCCAGCAGCGGCGTCTTCGGCATGAACGACCTCGTGGCGTCGACGACGGTCCGCGGCGGCGGCGTCGTCTTCTACGCCGTCAACTTCGACAGCGGCACTGGCAGCACGCCCGGCGCCGTCAGCGTCGTGATCGTCGGCTGCGACGGCAGCATCACCGTCGACCGCGCCGCCTCGCTCGACCTGCGGCTGTCATCGTCGATGGCGCTCTTGCCCAATGACCGCGCCTTTCTGGTCGGCGGCCAGGCCGGCTTCGGCGTCCCCGACGTTGACGACGTCCGCTTGCTCGGCGTCGCGGGCGGCGAGGTCGCCGACCTCTTCGACTTCAACTTCTTTCCCGACGACACCGGCGTCATCGCCGACAAGATCGGCGTCGCCGTCGACGGATCCTTCGTCGTCGTCCCCAACGGCTCCCTCGACCGCGCCGAGGTCGCCGTCTTCGACATCGCCGGCGACGTCGTCACCCGCCGCGGCGGCACGACCGCGTTCGGCGGCACGCAGGCGCTGGTGGCCCCCGACGGCACCGTCGCCGCCGTCTCCAACTTCGAAGACAACGCGCTGCACATCCTCGACGTCACCGGCGCTGGCGACCCGACCGAGGTGCGCGCGCTCAACAGCCTCGGCCTCTGCGATCAGCTGACCATGATCGAGCGGGGGGCCCTGGCTGGACGCGTGTTCGCCCCCGTCACCGACGGCTCCAACCCCGGCGGATCCTTCGTCGTCAGCATCCAGCTGGGCGAGGGCGACGCCGTTCGCGACCCCGAGCGCTTCGCCCTCGGCACCGCCATCGCCGACCTGCCTGGCGCCATCGCGATCGCTCCCTGACGAGGACGTGACGGCGCCGTGTCGACGGCTGCTAGGCTGACTTCGTGGCCACGCGACGTCCGACCCTGGCGGAGAGCAGCGAAAAGGCGCGCGCCCTTGTGTGCGCCTTTGCCAACGTGCCCGGCGCGTCGGCTGTCGGCGTGCGCGCCGAGCAGGTGTTGCTCGGCTTCTCCGACGGCGTCGACGTCGACGCGCTGACGCTCACGGCCACCAACCTCACGCACATCCAGCGCGTCGGCAA
>JANNAY010000884.1:0-4701 GCA_031384945.1 Deltaproteobacteria bacterium | reverse complement strand
TTTGGCCTTGGCGGTGTCTTCGCCGAGCTTCGAGGCGGCGTTGACCTGGTTGCCGTAGACGTCGGTGTCACCGATGCGCAAGATCGGGCCGTAGCCGATGCCGACGCAGAGCAAGACCTGCGTCTCGGGGCTGCGGTCTTTGTTGACGACCTCGAGCGTGTGCTGCATCTCGATGGCACATTTCAACGCCGACGAAGCGCGCCGAAAGATCAGCAAGAGGCTGTCGGCTTCTTGTTTGATCAAGATACCGTCATTCTTCACGATCACGGGCTCAAGAAGAATCTTGTGCTCGTGGATGATCTGCAAGAAGTGCAAGATGCCGAAGGCTTGCACCTGCCGCGAGAAGCCAGAGAGGTCGGTGAACATCACCGCCCACGTCTCGCCGAAGAGGTCCCAAATCTTTCGATCGATCGCCGCCTGACCCGGCACGTCGCCGTTCTTGCGTGCGCGCTCGGCGACGAGGTCCCAGAGGCGGTCTTCACTGCACTTGAGTTGGTCTTTTGCCATCACCATCAGGCTACTCCGGGTCACCGACGTCGTTCACGTTCTCGTCCGCCACCGGCCGGTCGGGACCCGACGTCACAGCAGAATCCGACCACGTCACGCGGCCGGCCCCGTCGAGGCTGGCACGGGCGCGGGCTTGCAGCGGCACGGCGACGCTCGACGAGCGCATCGACTCGGGCCAGGCGATGTCAATGGTGCGCCGCGCGATGCACGACGAGAGCACCGGCGAGGTCAGCCCGTCGACGATGACGGCGACCGGCGCGCCGACGGGCAGATCGACGACGAGCGTGAACGCACCGCCCAACGAAGGATCCCAACGCAGCGCCTCGCCGGCGCAGATCTCGACGACCACGACGGCGGCCTTGACGACGTCTTTGGCTTCGAAGGGGGGGCCGTCGACGGTGGCGGGGCCGCTGTCAACGACGCCTGCGTCGAGCGAGACCGTGTACGGCATGCCGGCGTCAAAGAAGCCCGCGTCAGCAAAGCCCGCGTCGACGACGATGGGCCCGGCGTCAGGAAAGCCGGCATCGCGGTCGGGCATGACGACGCCGTCGGCGGTGGCGCGGGCGACGACGGCTGTGACGACGACGAAGACGAAGCTGGCGACGAGGGCGGCGACGCCGGTGACGATCGGGCGCACCTGCAGCGGCGACGGCGGGCGTCGTTTTTCGTCGATCAAGGCCATCAGAGGGTTCCGATGATGGCGACGTTGCCGTTGAATTCGACGTCGACGCCGGCGTCTCTGACGAGGCGCAAGAACGCTGTGCGGCCGGCGCGGTCGGGGTCGCCGACGACCACGACGCCGCCGCGGGCGCGGGCTTCGATGACGCGGCGTGCGACGGCGGCGGCCAGGACCGGCTCATAGAGCAGGTCGGCGATGACGACGACGTCTGCAGCAGGCAGCGGCTCGGTGCCGCAGACGTCGAAGCGCAGGGTGGTGACGCGGTCGGCCACGCCTTGTTCGACGGCGCCGGCGGCGACTGCGCCGAAGACGTCGTCGTCGACGTCGCTGCAGACGACGACGGCGCCTCTGACGGCGGCGACGATGCCGCAGAGGCCGCAGCCGGCGCCGACCTCGAAGACGGATTTGCCGCTGAAGTCGACGACGTCAAAGGCGCGGGCGACGTCGACGGCGGCGTCCCACAAGACGGCGCCGTAGGGGGCCGGCTTGTGCTGCACGATGGCGTCGTCGACGGCTTTGCCGGGGTCTTTGGCTTCGAAGACGACGACGCCACGGCCCTCGCGCAGCGTCACGTGGCGGCGGCGCAGCTCTCTCACGACGCCGCTCCGCTCTTGGCGATGGCGCTCAGCGCGGCCTCGCGCTCTTTGAGCGGCGCGTCGGCGCGGTAGTCGAAGAGGGCCGTGCCGTCGTCGCGCAATTCGTCGGCGGCGGCTTTGCGCAGGGCGACGTCTTTGTGGGCCAGGGCGTCGAGCAACCAACGTCGACGGGGCGCGCTGCCGTTGTCGGCCAGCCAGGCGCGCCAGCGGCGCTCGGCGCTGCCGAAGTCCTGGCAAGTGATCTCGATCAACGCTGTGCGGGCTTCGTCGGCGACGTCGCGCGGGCGCGTTGACAGCAGATCGATCAGCACCGACAGCGCGCCGGCGTCGCGCAGCGCCGCCAGCGCGCGCACGGCGCGCAGCCGCTCGAAGTCGTCGCCACGACGACAAAGATCGCGCAGCCGCGCCACCACCGCCGCGTACTGCGGGTTGTCGCGCTTGTGCGACAGCACCTCGACCGCGAGAGACGCCAGGCGCTGCTCGGGATCGAACGCGCGCTGCGCCAGCCGCGGCAGCGCCGCCGGCACGTTGATGAGCGCGAGGCCGCGCACAGCGCCCCAGCGGTGCAAGCGATCGTCGTGGTCGAGCTCGCCGACGAGAATGGGCGCCACGGCGTCGCCGCCGAGCCGCTGCAGCACTTGAAAGAAAGGCGTGGGTTTGTCGTCGACGCTGTCGGCGCGGCCCTCGAACGGATGGCTCGGCAGCACGCCTGGAAACGACCGCGCCAACGCCAGCAGCGCCCGCGGCCCCGCCGCCACCAAACGCTGGATCGCCGACTGCGCCGCGTCGTTGTCGATGACCAGCGCCGAGACCAGCTCGTCGAGCTCGTCGTCGACGGTGGTGACGGCCTGCTTGAGCCACGCCCGCCACGTCGCCAGCAGCAGGCTCTCGCGGGCCTGCGCGCCAGGCGATGGCGCGATGGCGACCGCGGCGTCGTCGACGTTGAATTCTCTTTCTTCTGCGTCTTCTTCTTCGACGTCGGCCGGCAGCTGCGGCGGCAACGTGATCGGCGGCGCGGCGCCGGCCTCTTCTTCGGCGACCTCGTCGGCATCGACTGCGTCGACGGCGAGCTCGGGCATGGTGAGCAGCGACGACGACGTGCGCGCCGGCGCCGGCTGCGGCGGACCGAGCTCGCGCACCGCCATCTCGTCGAGCACGACGTCTTCTTCACCCTCTTCCAACAGGATCGACGGCGGTGGGCGCTCGGGCTCGGGCGCTGTGGGCACGTCGATCGTCGCCTCCACCGTCGACGGCGTCGCGGGATGGCGCCGCGCGCGCAAGATCAAATTGCCCAGCGCGCGGCCGAGGCGCGGCACCACCATGTGCAGCTCGGCCAGCGCCACGGGTGACACCGCGCGGTCGCCGTTGTCGCCGATGACGGCGCCGACGACGCGGTCGCCCAACAAGATCGGCACGACGAGCACCGCACGCGGGCGGCGTCCGAGGATGCGCAGCAGCGGATCGTCGGCGGCCACCGGCCCCAGCACTGGGCTGCGCAGCCGCAGGGCGCGGGCGACGGTGTGGCTGCTGGCGTTGTTGCCGTCGCCGTCGTCGTAGGCGAGGGGCATGCGCTTGAGATCGCTGCCCTTGAGGGTCGCGTCGAGGATGTCCCAGAAGAGCAGCTGCTTGCCCTGTTTCACGAGCAGCGCGGCGGTCTTGAGCCGGCGCCAGGCGAAGCGCAGCGCCACTTCGAGCAGCTCGTCGCGCGTCTGTGCCAGCGCCAATTCGGCGAGGGCGTCGTCGACCGTCCACATCACGCGTTGCCGGCGCCGCGCGTCTTTCACCTGCTCTTGCGCCTCGATCTTCTGCAGGTGCTCGCGCAGCCGCGCGGTCTTTTCGTCGACGGGGGCGACGGTGCCTTCGACGATCAGCGTCAGCGACGGCGCCGACGACGCCTCAGTCGACGGCGGCAGCACCGCCGTGCCCGGCGCGGGGATCGTCCAGCCGCTGTGGTCGTCTTCGCCGAGCCCTTCGAAGACCGGCGCCGTCGTCGCCTCGCTCAGCGTGCTGCGGCTCTTCTCGCGCCAGCCGCTCTCATCGGGTGGACCTTCGAATTCGACCTCGATGTCGAAGCCGTCGTCGACGCCGACGTCTTCGCCCCACTGCGCGAGCAGCGTCGCGTGCCGCAGCGGCAGCGGCAGCGCGTAGGCCCGCTGCAGCGCCCACGACAGCCGCGGTTCTGTCGTCAAGACGGCGCGCACGTAGAGCGAGAGCGCGAAGCCGAGCTCGTCGAGCAGCGCTTCAAAGACGGCGACGTCGTCGGGAACGCGGGCGGCGACGACGAGCTTTCGTCCGCTCAGCTCGACAGGGACGAGGCCGTGTCGCTCGGCGATGCGCTTGGGGAACACAGCGATGGCGTCGGCAGAGACGCGCTCGAGCTGGGCGCGATCGGCCGTCGGCAGCTGCCACGCCCGGCCGATCAGCTCGAGCGCTGTGCGTTCGTCGACGAGGCCGAGCTCGAGCAGCGCTGTGTCGGTCGAGCCGCCCGACACGACCTTGCGCTCGAGCACCTCGTCGGCGCGCGCGGCCGGCAGGCCTTCGCTGAGCAGCAATGACAGGAGCGGGTCGTGGCTCATGCTCAGACAGACGGTCCGCGCGCGGCGCTGCGAACGGCGACCGTGCCGGCGATGACGTCGTTGAGGCCCCGTCGTTTTCCGTCGACGAGCAGCGCCCAGGCGGGACCGGCGAAGAACGCCAGCGTCGTGAGCGTCCCCACGATCGCGCGCAGCAGCAGCCGCACGATGCCGGGCCTCTGCCCGGCCCCGTCGACGAGGCGGAGGCCGACGAGCTTTTGTCCGAGCGACGCTTTGAGCGCCACCGGCACCAGCTGCAGCAGCGCGACGGCGACGACCAGCGCAGCGATCACCGGCGCCAGCGTCGTCGGCGCCGTGTGAATCGCGTCGACAACGCCCTGCGCGC
>JANNAY010000869.1:0-9521 GCA_031384945.1 Deltaproteobacteria bacterium | reverse complement strand
ACGACGAGGGCGCCGTCGCTGCGGCTGACGACGACGGCGGCTGTGCCATCGAACGCGACAGTGGCGTCGTCTGCGAAGTGGGCGCCGAGCACGGTGACGTCTTCGCCGCCCAGCGTGCTGCCCGTCGAGGGCACGAGCGCGAAGACCACCGGCGGTGGCAGCGGCGCGATGGTGAACGTGAACGCGTCGACGACGATGGACTCTTGCAAGTCGGGGTTGACGACCTTGACGTCGACGACGCCGGGGGCGCCGGGGGGCGTGCTGGCGATGATGGTGCCGGCGCCCACGAACAAGACGCTGGCTTCTTCTGCGCCGACGAAGGCGCGGGCGCCGGCGGAAAAGCCGCTGCCGCTGACGTTGATGGTGGTGCCGCCAGCGACATCACCCGACGACGGAAACACCGCGCTCAGCTGTGGCGGCGGCACAGCGGCGTCGAGGTAGAGAAGTGCGTCGACCTTGGTGGTGGTGAAGACGGCGTCGTCTCTGCCGCGGACGCTGACCACGACGTCGTAGGCGCCGGCGTCGAGGTCGGGGGCGTCGGCGAAGACGGTGGCGTCGTCGACGACGCTGGCGCGCACGGGCACGCCGCCGATGGTCAAATCAAGGGGCTCGACGAAGCCGAAGCCCCGCAGCGTGAGCGCCGCGTTGCTGCCCCTGACGATGACGGCGGGCTCGATGGCGTCGATGCGTGGCGTCGACGGATCGTAGCGAAAGCCGTCGACCAGCGTGGCGCGCTCGCCCGTCGTCGGCGAGACGTAGACGATGTCGACGGGGTTCTGCGCCGCGTTGAGGTTGCCGCGCGGGGCGGTGCACGAGACGGCGTCGACGTCGACGCTGCCTTCGACGCTGCAGACGGCGGCGCGGGCGCCGAAGAAGAAGGCGCCGGCTTCGTCGAGGCCTTCGCCGGCAAAGGCGACGACGGTGCCGCCTTCGACGGGTCCGTGGCGCGGGTCGGGCAGCGTCGACAAACGCGGCGCTCTCGACGCGCGCACGGTGAGGCTCACGGTGGCCTGGCGCAGCTCGACGGGCAGCGTGCTCGCCTCGGTGGTGCCGGGGACGCCGACGACGACGAAGACCTTGCCGCGCAGCTGGTTGGGGTTTCTCAAACGCGCGCTCTCGACGCTGCCAGCGGCGGCGTGTTCGGCGTCGCCGACGACGTCGAGGTCGTCGGCGCTGACGATGTCGAGGTCGACGTCGAAGGCGGCGGCCGAGACGGCGACGTCGAGGCGGGTGTCGGCGTCGGTGTCGACGACGAAGACGGCGTCGGCGGCGAGCGACGAGCCGTCGCGCAGGCCGAGGCGGCGTCCGCTCGGTGTCGCGCTGAGGGCCACGTTGAGGGGGATGCCCGAGGCGAGGCGGGCGGCGTCGACGACGTCGAAGTCGTTGGCGTCGAGGCCCCCGGCGGCTTCAGCGGCGGGCACGTTCTGCGTCGGATCGGCGGGGCGCGGTCCACCAGCGACGTTGGCGAAGACGCGCACGGGCAAGCGCAGCACGCTGCCGCAGGCGTCTTCGTCGTCGCTGCCGAGGTCGTCGGCGCCGCTGACGACGATGACGCCCTGGGCGAAGAAGGCGTCGACCGAGGCGTAAGAGACGGCCACGATCAACGACTGTCCGGCGGCGAGGGGCGGCAGCGGGCGGTCGCCGGCGCCGAGCTCGGCCAGCGAAGACGCGTCGCCGTTGTCGCTGACGATGTCGATGCCGACGCCGGGGGCATCGACGACGCTCAGCGCGATCGAGATCGGGCGCGACAGCAGGTTGTCGACGACGACGACAGCGCGATCGCCGTCGCGCGGCAGCTGCAGGTCGGTCTCTGACACGCGCAAGAACGCCGGCGGCACCGCTGGGTCGCAGCCCCTGGCAAAGTCGTCTTTGTTGTCGACGTCGTTGCGGTTGAGATCGAGCCACGGGCGCTCGGGCGTGGGCGCGCTCGAGAAGCCTTCGACGGCGGTGATGGCGGTCTCGGTGCCCGGTCCGAGCGTGGGGTTGAGGTCGGCGACGACGAGGGTGGCGGTGCCGTCAGCGTCGGTGAGCTGCCCGCGCACGCGCAGCAGGCCGGGGCGGCTCTTGGTGTCTTCGACGAAGAACGTGAACGCGCCGGTGGCGTGGTTGTCGTCGGTGATGAGCAGCGGCGCATCGAACACGCCTGGAAACTCGATGGTGGCCGTCAGCGGCGGCGCGTCGGCCGGCGTCGTCAACGCCGGCAGCGGCACATCGACGGTCAGCGTCGTCTCACCCGCCAACGCGATCGGCAGATCGCATGACGCGACCGCCGCGCAGACAGAGAGCAGGGCCAGCACGGTGACGACGCGGGCGTTCAACATCACAAACCTCGGAAATCGGCGGGATGCTTCTTCGTCGGCGTCGCGCTGGGTAGGGGGTCGGGTCACGCCCGCGCACCCATCACGCGCACGATCGTCGGGTGGTTGTGCGCGCGCCGTGGAAGCAGCAGGCGTTGGCTGCGGTTCTGTCGCTGAGGTTCTGCCCCGATGAGCGATCCACGTCCCCTCGGTGTCTTCGATTCCGGCGTCGGCGGCTTGACCGTCTTGCGGGCGCTGCGCAGCGCCCTGCCCGACGAGCCCACCGTCTACCTCGGCGACACCGCCCGCGTTCCCTACGGCACGCGCTCGGCCGCCACCGTCATCAAGTACGCGCTCAACAACGCGCGCACGTTGGTGAAGCAGGCCGACATCAAGCTGCTGGTGGTCGCCTGCAACACCGTCAGCGCCGTCGCCCTCGACGCCCTGCGCGCCGACCTGCCGATCCCCGTCGTCGGCGTCATCGACGCGGGCGCCCGCGCCGCGCTGCAGGCCTCGTCGATGACGGCGTCGATCGCCGTGTTGGGAACGGCCGGCACCGCGCGCTCCGGCGCCTACCCGCGGGCGTTGCTGGCGCAAGGTCACACCGGTCCCGTCGTGGCTTTGAAGGCGCCTTTGTTGGTGCCCCTCGCCGAAGAAGGCTGGACGAGCGGCGAGGTGCCCCGCCTCGTCGCCTCGCGTTACCTCGCGCAGCTGCCGGCCCACGTCGACGTCGTCGTTCTTGGCTGCACGCACTACCCGCTGCTCGCGCCGGTGATTCAAGAGGCGCTGACGGCCTTGCGTCCGGGCGCCCGTGTCGTCGATGGCGCCCGCGCGACTGCCGAAGAAGTCAGAGCGGCGCTGGCGCAGACGCAGCAGCAGACGACGCCGCCGACAGCGTCATCGGCGAATTCGTCGACGTCGAAGAAGAAGCACCGGCTGTTGGTGACCGACGCGCCGGAGCAGATGGTGCAGCTGGCGCCGGCGTTTTTGGGCGCCGCCATCGACGCCGACGACGTCGAATTGGTCGATGTCGAGATGACCGCGTAGGCGCCACCGGTTGGCTCGAGGCATCGTCGCGCCCGCGACACCTCACCCGGCGCTGCGCGCCACCCTCTCACACTTCGTGGAGAGGGCATCACCGAAACAGTGTTGAGCACGCAGCATTCTGATTGCTACCTGCTGCAGTGTCGTCGACGATCTTGAGCAAGCGCGCCGCACTTGCCACACCCACCAGACGCTTGAAGCTCGACCTTGATCGGGGATTCCCTCTCCGCGCAGCGTGAGAGGGTGGCGCGCAGCGCCGGGAGAGGTGTCGCGCGTGCGATGATGTCTCGGGTCTCCGACAGCTCCTTCTGCGTCGACGTCGCCTTCGCTAGCGTCGATGGATGCGCCTTCTTCTTCCGCTTCTGCTGCTGAGCGCCTCGATCGCCAACGCCGGCGGGATCCCGCGGCCCCGGGCCGGCGAGCCAGCGATGGACAAAGACGGCGACACAGCCACGCTGCCGACGAAGTACCCCGAGGGCACGTGGCTGCCGCTCGAGATGGCGGGGCTGCGGCTGCGCACCACGGTGATCATCAATGGGGCGCCGGTGTCGCTGCTCGTCGACACTGGAGCGGCAACCACCGTGCTCAACACGACGGCCGCGCACGCCGCCGGGCTCGACGCGCCGCTGGTCGTGCACCACCCGCAAAAGACCAAAGACGCCACCGGCCTCGTCATCGAGGGCTACCTCGCCAACATCGCCGCCGTCGTGCTCGGACCGGTGCGTGTCAAAGACGTCTACGCCTTCTTGATTCCGTCGACGAACGATGAGATCGGGCTGCTCGGCTACGACGTGCTCGCCAACGTCGACCTCTACTTCGCCTTCGACGAAGGCCTCGTCGGCGTGTTCGCGCCAGGCAAAGGGCCGATGCCGCCGCGAGCGAAGAACGTGAAGATCGCAACGACGTCGGCAGCGGTGATTCCCGTGCCGTTTGACGAGAGCGGGCGCAACACCGCGAACTTCATCCTCGACACCGGATCGCCCGTGACCACCCTCGAAGACGCCCGCGGCGACGGCTTCGGCCTGCCCGTCGACCCCCGCTTTCAAACGCGTTTCACCGGCGTCGGCGAGCGCCAGGTCAACATCAAGGGCGGCTACGCGGTGCAACACTTCACGCTCGGCAAAGAGCGCGTCGACATCGGTCCGGTCACCGCCCTGCGCGCCGACATCTCGTTGCTCGGCAACGACGTCACCCTGCGCCACCGCACGCTCTTGAGCTCTGAGCGGGCG
Organism: Deltaproteobacteria bacterium; assembly: GCA_031384945.1. GTDB lineage: Bacteria > Myxococcota > UBA727 > UBA727 > VGSZ01 > VGSZ01. The sequence goes on along the minus strand of JANNAY010000869.1, from coordinate 4,951 downwards.
ACGCTGTCGTTGTCGCCGCTGCCGATCCGTCCGGCGACGCGCACCCTCGGACCGGACGGCAAGGCCTGCACCGACCAGCTGGGGCGGGGCGGGCCGTGCGCGAAGGTCGGCGTCGACGTCAAAGACAACGCGACATGCCTGAAGGTCGACATCGACGGCGTCTGGGCCGGCCGCGTCGTCGAAGGCGTCGTCGACGTCATCAACAAAGACGGCGACAGCGCCCTCGGCGGCGGCTTCGTCGCCTTTGAAGCCAAAGTGCCCAAAGAAGGCATCCACGCCTGCGTCGACCCCGACGGCGCCTTTGCCTTCTGGGACGTCGTGCCATCGACGACGACCTCGCTGCTGCGCTTTCACACCCGCGAGAAGGGGCTGTGCCCCCACGACCTCTGCTTTCTCGTCACCGGGGTAACGCCGCCGAAGAAGCCGTAGGGCCGGGGCATCGCCGGGGCTTGTCCCCGGCCGTTGTCGCGAGCGCTGAAACGACGCATGGCGCCAGCATGGCGCTTATTTACAGGCAGCTCGCTGGCAGCACGCAGGTCAAGATCGAGTCGTTCGCCGATCTGCGCGAAGCGGTGACGATCCCCGAGACGCAGTGGGTGGCGACGTCGGTGCCGCTGTCGACGTTGGTGGCCGATCCGCGCTTTCTCGATCTGCTCGACGCCGACGACAACAACCGCGTGCGCGTCGACGAGGTGCAGGCCGCCGTCGCCTGGATGAGCGACAAGCTCAACGACTTCAGCGGCGTCGACAAGAAGAGCGACGTGCTCGTGCTCGCCAACGTCAAAGACGAAGCGCTCAAAGACGCCGCCCTCGCCGTGCTCGACGCCGTCAAAGCCTTAGACAAGACCCGCATCACCGCCGCGGTCGTCAAAGACGCGCAGAAGCCGCTGCGCGACGCCGGGCTCAACGGCGACGGCATCGTCGCCGAGCGCCACCTGCCCGAGGCGCTGCGGCCGCTCGCTGAAAAGATCCGCAAGCTCTACCCCGAGACGAAGAACCGCGGCGACGAGCCCGGCCTCGCGCCGGCGACGCTGCAGAGCTTCATCGACGAGCGCAAGAAGCTGCTGGCGCAAAAGGCCAAAGACAAAGAGCTGTTCGTCTGGGGCGACGGCAGCCTCGAGAAAGCCCAGCGCATCGAGGCCGTGCGCGCGCGCATCGAAGAGCACTTCTTGCTCTGTCGACTCGTCGCCAGCCAGCCCGACGCGCGCGAGCGCTTCAAGCTCGCTGCTGGCCAGGTCGAAGCCCTCGTCGGCGACCGCCAGGCCCTGGAGAAGGCGCTCAACGGTCTGCCGATCGCGTCGCCGGACCCCGCGGGCGTCATCTCGTGGTCGACGCTGCACCGCGGTCCGGCGTGGGAGCAGCTGACGGGCTTCGCCAAAGACGTCGCGGGACCACTGACCAAAGACCTCGACAAGCTCAGCGAGGCCGCGTGGCGCGAGCTGCACCGGCAAGCGAGCCTGATCCTCGCCTGGCACCAAGAGCTGCAGACGTCGCCGCTGGCCCCGCTGCTCGACGAGCTGGCCGCCGTCGATGACGCCGACCTCGCGCAGCTCAAGGTCGCGCAGCAGAAAGACCTCGATTGCGCCAGCCGGCTCAAGGGCATCGACGAGCTCGAGCGGCTCGCGTTGTTTCAGGCGTGGCTGTTGCGCTTTGCCAACAGCTTCATCTCGATGCCAGACCTGTACAGCGACCAGCACCGCGCGTTGTTCGAGCGTGGCGAGCTGATCATCGCCGGACGTCGCTACGTGTTGTCGGTCACCGTCCCCGACATCGGCGCCCACAAGGCGGTCACCGAGCAGGGCACCACCTGCATTCTCTACGTGCACATCGAATCGAAAGACGGCGCCGTGGTCTTCGACGTCGCGGTGCCCAAGACGCGCGGGTGGAGCACGGAGATCAACGTCGGCAAACGCGGCATCTTCTACGACGTCAATGACGTCGAATACGACGCCGTCGTCACCCACGTCGTTCGCCATCCCGTCTCGGTCTTCGAGGCCGCGCTCTCGCCCTTCATTCGCCTCGGCGAGGTCATCAACAAGAAGGTCGAGTCGTTGGGCGCGGGCGCTGAAGCGTCGTTGAACGCGCAGTCGGCGAATTTGACGACGAAGCTGAACGCGACGACGTCGGGGGCGTTGGCGGCGGCGAAGACGGTGCCGGCGCCGGGGGCTGCTGCTCCTGCTGCTGCTGCGCCTGCTGCGGCGCCTGCGGCTTTGCCAGCGCCTGCGCCGCCAGCGATGGGCAACGCGCTGGCAGCCGGCGGTCTCGCCATCGCCGCCATCGGCTCGTCGATCGCCTTTGTGGTGAACCAGCTGAAGTCGCTCGGCGTCGTCGACGTGCTCGAGATCATCGCGCTGCTCTTTGTGGCGGTGGCGTTGCCGTCGGGGTTCATCGGCTGGCTCAAGCTGCGCCGCCGCAACCTGGCGCAGCTGCTCGAGGGCGCGGGCTGGGCGGTCAACGATCGCCTGCGCATGACGGCGCACCTCGCCGGCTTGATCACCCGCAAGCCCAGCCGCCCGGCCTCGTCGTCGTTGGAGATCGTCACGCTGCGGCGCGCGTCGGCAGAAGACGAAAAAGACAGCAACGGCTTCGGCTGGGTCGTCTTCGCCATCGCCGTCGTCGTGGGTCTCGCGCTCTGGCACTCGAAAGAGCCCGCGATGCGCGCCCTCTGCCACGAGCGGCTGATCCCCGAGGCCGTGTGCGCCGGCTTCAACGTCGACGTCGGCGTCGACGACGAGCCGTCGCCCTGATCGCATTTGTCGTACACAGAGACGACAGGTTGAGCGCCGCATCTTCGTCTTCGCGCCACCGCTGACCCGACAGCGAGGCGGCCGGGCGGTTGTCCGCCTGTCCGTCGCGACGACCCGGACACTGCGCAGCAGGCCCTGCATTCCAGCGCGATCGCGCCAGTGGCATGCGGCGTGATTGAGCGCTGATGTGCGAGCAAAGTTGTCCAGCCTCAGCTTCTTTCGTTTCGGTCCAGCCACGACATTCTTGAGCCACGCGCACCGCACGTCCGACCGGGCAGCGGACGGCGACCCTGTCAGCGATGCGCGCTCCACCACCCACTGAAACGCTGAACAGGACGTGCTTTTGATGTCGAAGTCGGCCGCCGCCCTGCATGACGTCCTTGACGAGCGCATCGCCGCGCTGCTCGCCAACGAGGGCGTCGTCTCTGTCGATCTGCAAGAGCTCGTCGACGCCTCGGTGTCGGCGGCGATCGTGCGCAGCACCGCGACGCTGCTGGGCTTCAGCGGCAAAGACGCCGCCGAGATCGCCACCAGCGCCGCCGAGCTCGCCAGCAACGCCGTGCTGCACGCGGGCGGCGGTTCTCTCGACGTCCATTGCTCGCCCGAGCTGTTGGTCATCACCGTCATCGATCGCGGCAAGGGCAGCGCCGCCGTCGTGCGCGAGCGCCTGCGCGGCGCCACGGCGCGTGCCGAAAGCGACGGCCTGCCGTCTCCGTTGGCGCCGACGATCACCACGGGACTGGGCCTCGGTCTCGGCGCGGTGGCCCGCTTGATGTGCGGCGTCGCCGTCGAAGAGCGCGACGGGGGCGGCCTGCTCGTGCGCGCCTGGAAGCGCCGCGCCGTCACCGAAGGCGACGTCGACGGCGGTGGAGCCGCGGCGTGAGCGATCTGCACCAGAAGGTCCTGGCGCTGCTGATGGCGCGCATCTCGCCGCTCAACGCGCGCTCGGTGCTGCAAAAGGCCATCGATCGCGCCGGGCTGAAAGACCCGCTCACGCGCGATCAGATGGCCGCGCTGGCCACCGCCCTCGGGCCGGGCACCCGCTTGTTTCTCGGCGACGAAGCCGACGCCCTTGTCGCCGCCGTCATCGCACTCGGCGACGGCACCCGCGGCGTCATCCGCTGCGACATCGCCGTCGAAGCCGACATCTCGCTGGCGCGGCGCGCGGCGCAGAACGAGTGCGTGCACCTCGGCGCCAACGGCTTCGCCACCCAGCGCGTCATCACCATGGTGAGTGAGCTGGCCCGCAACATCGTCAGCTACTCGAAGGGCGGCACCATCGAGGTGCAGCCCGCCAAAGGACGCATCGGCATCGTCGCCGAAGACCGCGGACCCGGCATCACCAACCTCGATGAGATCCTCGCTGGCACCTACAAGAGCAAGACCGGCCTCGGCAAAGGCCTGCTCGGCGTGAAGCGGCTGTCGACGTCGTTCAACATCAGCACCGGCCCCGACGGCACCCGCGTCATCGCAGAAGTGACGCTGTGAGCGCAGCGGCCCTTGTCTTCGGCAGCGCCAGCAGGCCCTTCCCCGGACAAACCGAGAACGGCGACGCCTGCTTCGTCAGAGACGTCGTCGGCGGCGGCGTCTTCTTTGGCGTCGTCGACGCCCTCGGCCACGGGCCTATCGCTGCGTTGACGTCGTCGTTGGCGCTGTTGCATTTGCAGACGTTCGACATCGCCAAAGGCGTCACCGCCGCGGTGGCGTCGCTGCACGCGGCGCTCAGGGGCACGCGGGGCGCCGCCGCCTTGCTCTGCCACTACAAAGATGGCGTCGTCAGCGCCTGCGGCGTCGGCAACGTCGAGGTCCGCCGCTTCGGCGTGAAGCTGCCGCTGCACCTCACCCCCGGCGTCGTCGGCGGCGTGATCACGCGGCCGCCGGTCGCCGCGGTCGCCGACATGCCCCGCGGCGCCCGTCTCGTCGTCTTCTCCGACGGCATCAGCGCCAAATTCGGCGCCGACGACTGCAACGGCGACGTCGACGCGGTCGCGCATTCGTTGTTGCAACAATTTGGGCGCGCCACCGACGACGCCACCGTGCTCGTCGCCGAGGCCCGCTGACACGTGAGAACGAGGGAGAGAGAATGAAAGACGGAGCTGTCTCCATTGTGCGTCTGTGGGACGTGCTGCTCTTGCCGTTGCAAGGCGAGGTCACTGACGAGCAAGCCGAGCGCCTGTGTGAGGAGGTGCTGCGGCAGGTGCAGC
>JANNAY010000815.1:0-3927 GCA_031384945.1 Deltaproteobacteria bacterium | reverse complement strand
TGAAGAAGGCGAAGGCGAAGAAGGCGAAGGTGAAGAAGGCGAAGGCGAAGAAGCCAACGACGACGACCCCGCCTGCGAAGAAGACGAACGCCTCATCGTCATGCGCGACGACGACGGCACCGACGTGTTTCAGGTCTACGACCTCTTGCCCGGTCGCTTTCTGCGCCGCACGCCCGACAACAACGGCGCCAACGTCAACCTCGAGAACGACGACGCCCTCGGCCAAAACGGCTTCGCCGTCGACAACTTCGCCATCGGCACTGGCGGGCGCATCTACCTCGCTGGCGGTCCGTTTCTCTACCAGCTCGACGCCGCGACGCTCACGCAGCGCGACATCGCCGGCAAGCAGCAGCTGCGCGCCAACGGCAGCATCTATGGCACCCAGGTCATCGGCGGCCACATCGTCATGAGCGGCGACACCATCGACACGCTGCCCGAAGGTGCCGGCATCGGCGTGCCGCCCAGCGAGCTGGCGGGTCAGCAGTCCAACTACTTCCGCTCCGCCCGCTTCTCCGTCGATGGCGAAGACTTCGTCGCCATCAATGGCGACTTCGGCTACGTCGTCTTGTCGTCGACGAACGGCAACGCGCCCACCTCGACCATCGTCGTCGACGACGAGAGCGAGGTGCGCTTTCACCTGTACCCCGGTGGCAACTTTCAGCCGCGCGGCATCGCGTTCGACAACACCACGCGCCAGCTGCTGCTCGCCGATCTCGGTCGCGTGATCGTCGTCCGCCACGACCAGGGCTTCTCGCTCGGCGCCCTCGAAGACGACGACGGCGACTTCGTCTTGCCCGACTCCGAGACCGCCATCGACGCCATCGTCGCCCGCGGCGGCTTCGCCTACGTCTTGTTTGACCGCAGCAACGACAACCTGATGAAGCTCGACCTCTCGCAGTCGCCGCCCGTCGCCGTCGACGTCGCCACCGTCGCCACCGGATCATTCGCGCAGAGCATGACCGTCGGCTGCCGCCGCGTGGTCATCGCCGCGCAGAACGACATCATCGCCGTCGACCGCGGCGACCTGTCGCTCATCACCACGAACTCGCCCGGCCAGCTGGCCCAGATCGCGATCGTGAAGCGCGAATCCCTCGGCCTCGCGGGCGACGACTAAGAAGCAGAAGCCGCTGAATCGAACGCGCATGGGCGACGTCCACGCGCGCCATGAAAGTCCTGAAGCCCCCGCAACTCTGAGTTCGACGCCCCACGCTCGTCTTCACTGACGTCGACAAGCGCCCGTCGTTGCTGCGGCTCTGGCTTCAGGTGCCCCATGACATCTCGTTCTCTTCGTTCGCGCGGCCGAGAGCCCCGCGGCGCGCCTGTTCAACGGCGTCTGCCCTCACAGCTGCATGAAATTCTCGACGTAGACGTGCTGCCGACGGCGTGGCGCGGCTTCTCGCCGGCGCGGCATTGGCTGCGACAACAGCCGGCGTCGACGCAATCGTTGGCGCGCGAGCTCGTCGTCACGTTGGCGCGACGCCATCCCGAGCTGCTCACAGCGCCGCTGCCGCGCAAAGAGATCGGCGCCTGCGTCGTCGTGCGCGCGGCGTCGCTGCTGCACCGCGCCTGCCGCTCGCTGCACACGTTTTCGACGACGGCCGAGCAGCCGCGTGAACAGGTCATCGATCTGCTGCGGCACTTGTTTGTGAAATTTCCCGTGCCGTCGTGGACGCTGACGACGCTGCTGTCGCCCACGGCGCTGTCGTCATCGAAGGCAGCGGCGCCGTCGTGGGTGCTGCCGCACATCGGACAGGGCGGATCGTTCATCACCGCCGGACTGCCCGTGAAGGTGACAAGATCGATGCTGCACACGCTGGCAACGACGACGACGAATTCGCCGCGGCTGGCCATCAGACAAGCGCAGTTGGCCGCCGCCCACGTCGGCGGATCCACAGCCAACGCCGTCGCCCGCGTCTTCGCCGACGTTGACTTCGGCGGCGTCGACGAAGACGGCGTCGTCCGCTTCTTCGCCTTCGTCGGCGCCTGCGTCAAAGGCGGCGTCGCCGTCGACAACGACGCCGGCGCCCTCGCCTGGGCTGGCCTGCGGCTCTTGCAACAAGACGCCGCCTGCGACTTCGCCGGCCGCACACCCGCCTCGTTGATCGCCGCGTCGCGGCCACAGCCTTACGCCCACGTGCGCAAGCTCGGACCTCTGCCGAAGAGCCCCTTCGACGGCGGCGTCGTCGACGGCTGGCGCCTGACCGAGCTCAACGACGGCAGCGCCCTCGCCGACGAGAGCGAGCGCATGCGCAACTGCGTCGCCTCGTATGCGCCAAAGGTGCTGAGCGCCACGACGTCGATCTTTCATGCCGAGGCGGCCTGTGGCGGTGACGTCGGCCTGACCGTCGAGGTCCACCGCGTCTCGCGCGCCATCGTGCAGGTGAAGGGCTTCGCCAACCGCGCTCCGCGCGCCGACGAGCTCAAGGCCTTGCAGACATGGGCGCAGAAGGTGGGACTGCGACTGACGTGTCCCTGACCGGCCGTGACGACGTCGTCTCGGCAAGAGCGTGAGCCCGAGCACGCGCGCGCGCAGCTGACGAAACCTTGACCCTTCGCCGCCGCCGCCGCCGCCTACGCTGCCTGTGTCTTCGTTGGAGGCCGCCGATGCTGCACGTGCTCTCGTTTCTCGTCGCTGTCTCGGGCTCACCGCAAGTCGCCTCGCTGTCCATTGACGCGACGGTGGCGGCACCGCTGCAGGCCTTCGTCAACGACGGCGCCGGCGACGCCCACGCGCTCGGGACACAGTTGCGCAACCTGAAGGGCAGCCCGCGCAGCGCCGTCGACACCGTCAACGCCGTCTTCGCCAAAGACCGCGCCGACGTCGCGTCGTCGACGACCTCACCGCGGCTCGAGCGCCTGCGCGCGTTGATCGACGCCACCGCCGCGCAGAAAGACGGTTGGGCCTCAGCCCTCGCCTGGCACACCGACCTCGCGGCCGCGAAGGCCGAGGCCGCGCGCACCGGCAAGCCCATCTTGTCGCTGCGCCTGCTGGGCCGCCTCGACGAAGATCTCTCGTGCGCGAACTCGCGCTTCTTTCGCACGCTGCTCTACGTCGACCCCGCCGTGCAGCAGCAGCTCTCGAAGTTCGTGCTGCATTGGCAGACGGTGCGCCCCGCGCCGAAGCTGACCATCGACATGGGCGACGGCCGCGTGTTGACGACGACGATCACCGGCAACAGCGCGCACCTGATTCTCGACAAAGACGGCTCCGTCGTCGACGCCTTGCCGGGCTTGCTCGGCCCGCAGCAGTTCGCCGAGATGCTCGAGAACGCGAGCTTCATGGCCCAAAACGCTCCGAACGATCGCGCTGCCGCCCACGTGCGCTTCCGCGAGTCCGACGCGCGCGACTGGAGCTACCTCTCGGGCAACAAGCCGCTGCCCCTCGTCGGCAAGAGCGCCCGCGGCCCGCGTCCCCTCGCCGTCGACGCTGGACCGCTGGCGATGACCAAGGCGATGCCCGAGATGCCCGTCGTGCGCGCGCTCTCGCCCGTCGATGTCAAAGAGGTCCGCGCCGACCCCGCCTACGACGAGCTCGCCAGCAAGCTCCGCAAAGACATCCAATTTTCAGACGCGGCCCAGCGCTTGATCAGCCGCAAGCTCGGCAAAGACCAGTCCCTCGCCGTCGTCGTCGATCGCCTGCGCACCGCCGTCGCCAAAGACACGGTCATCAACCGCTACGTCTTGCACGACGCCGTGCGCAGCTGGCTCGCTGCTGGCGTCTCCGACGCGGCCGTCGTGCAAGACCGCCTCTACGACGAGCTCTTCCTCACCCCGAAGGCCGACCCCTGGCTCGGCCTCGTCGACGAAGGCGCCTACGTCGGCGTCGACGCCGGCGGCATCCGCTGATCTCTTCTCTCCTCCCCCGCCTCCCTCCCTGAAGGCCTGCGGTTCGTCACATCTCTCACCAAAGCGGGCCTCATGAATGTG
>JANNAY010000813.1:0-2754 GCA_031384945.1 Deltaproteobacteria bacterium | reverse complement strand
AAGGCGAAGGAGAAGGAGAAGCCGGAGAAGCCGGAGAAGGCGAAGGAGAAGGCGAAGGAGAAGGAGACGCAGAAACGCGAGAGCCGCGGCTCGGCTGCTCGTGCGCCTCGACCGCGGCTCCCTCTGTGTGGTTGCTGGCGGCGCTGCTGCGCCGTCGCCGTCCGTCAGTTCGCCTGATTGCTGCCGTCGGTGTTGGTCGACGGTGAGGCCACGCGGTCGTTGAGGTGTCCAGCGGCGGCGCTGTAGCCGACGATCGCGGCGCCCTCGCGCACGAAGCTCATGTCGGAGATCGCCCCGAACGTGAAGGTCGCGAGCAGCGTCGACGAGCTCGCCGAGGTCGCGGTCAGACGCAACGTGTCGCCATCGTTGTTGAGGCCCAGCAGGTCGCCGAGCGCGATGACATTGCCGTCGCTGTCCAGCAGGCTGTCGCACCACGGTCCAGCGGTGAGGTCGGCGAGCGGATCGCCGGCGGAGAAGACGACGACCATCTCGCCCGGTCCGAGGACGTAGGGCGGGAAGGTCGAGCGCGGCGTGGCACCGGTGAAGGCCGTGGCGTCCCAGACACCGACGCCGGTGAGGGTGATGGCGCTGGCGCCGACGTTCTTGATCTCGAAGAATTCATCGTCGCTGGCGTCGCCGACGCCGTCGCAGTTGTAGTCGCCGGCGAGTCCGGCGGGCGGGTCGGCGAGGACCTCGGTGACGCTGATGTCGGTCGCGCCCGGGGCGGGGGCGGCGACGACGACGTTGACGTTGGCGACGACGGCGGAGCCGCCGCGCTGGGTGGCGGTGATCGTGACGCCGGTCAAAGCGGCCGCGGACGTCGTGCGCGCGCGGAAGGTGAGCGACGACTGTCCCTGGGCGACGGTGACCACGGCGGGGACGGCGACGGCGGCGTCGCTGGAGACGACGTCGAAGATGACGCCGCCGACGCCGGCGGCGGCGGGGAGGGTCAGCTTGAGCACGCCGGTGTGGGCGCCGAAGTTGATGGCGGCGGCGGCCGGGCGGGCCGCGAGCGTCAACGTCGACGGCGCGATCGTCGGGCCGGTGGGGACCTGCGAGATGTCACGCAGCCGCGTGCCGACCACGGGCGACAGCGTCGCGCGTTCTTCGATGAGGGTGACGAGGGCGTCGGCGGCGACGACGAGGTTCGTGCCTTCGCCGTCGTTGAGCATCACGTAGCCATCGCCGCCGAGGTTGAGAAAGTCGGTGGTGGCGAAGCTGTAGCTGTCGCCGTCGACGACGGGGCTGCCGTCTTCGAGCTGCAGCGAGACGATGCGGCTGCCGGCGGTGCGGGTGACGTCAAAGACGGCGTTGATGCCGGCGACCTGCGGGAAGCGGCCGTTGGCAGCCGGCAGCTGGCTGATGCCGTGCTCGAGGGCAGCGCGCAGCTGGGCGCCGGTGACGTCGCGGCAGACGACGTAGTTGCCGAACGGCAGCACCGCGAAGGCGTCGCCGACGACGAGGTCGAAGGGGGCGTCGGTGCGGCTGAGGTTGGTCGCCACCGGCGTGTACGAGCCGGGCAGCTTGTCGCGGATGCCGCCGCCGTTCTCGAGGGCGACCTCGCTGCCGCAGGCGTCGCGCAGGGTGTCAGCGACGAGGTCGCCGATGGCGACTTCGCCAAGGCGCTCGACGTTGTTGCCGCGATCGAAGCGCGCGGTGGCCGTGCCGATCTTGCGATCGAGCGCGGCGGCGAGCTGGGCGCGGAAGGGCGCGAGCATGTCGTCGACGGCGGCGACGGGGGTCACGTTGGCGACGAGGGGCTGCACCACCGTCACGTTGCGCGAGACGACGGTGCCGTCGGCGCGGTTGATGACGAGGTCGACGCGCGAGTACGTGGCGCCCTTGCTGCGGTTCTCGACGACGACGGCGCCGTTGATGACCTCGTTCACCTGGATGTCGGTGTGGTCGCCGACGACGGCGGCGAAGCCGCTCACGCCGCGGGCGAAGTCGAGCAGCGGTCCGGTGGGCTCGCCAGCGCCGTCGACGCCGGTGGCGCCGAGGTGGACGAGGGCGATGACGACGTCGGCGCCGGCGTTTTCGGCGGCGGTGCGGGCGGCGTTGGCGGCGGCGACCGAGGCCTGGATCGTCAGCGATCCCATGCGACCCGGAAACGTCAGCGCGCTGGCGTCGTCGTTGGTGATGCCGATGAGGGCGACCGAGACGCCGTCGACGTCGACGAGGTGAAACGGCGCCTTGATGGCCGACAAGCCGTTCGCGGCGAGACCGGTGAGGTTCGACGAGATGGTGACGTAGGGCGCGCCGGGCTCAGTCGTCGAGCTGGCGAGGGCGACCATGTCGGCGAGGTGGGCGGTGCCTTTGTCGAAGTTGTGGTTGCCGAGGGTGTCGGCGTCGACGCCCATCAAACGCAGCGCGCGCACGGCGGGCTCTTCGTTGAAGAACGACGCGAGCGGCGGGGATCCGCCAAAGGCGTCACCGGCGGTGAGCGTGAGCGTGTTGGGGTTGCTGTCGCGCTCGGCCGCGAAGTACGCGGCCAACGCCGGAGCGCCGCCGACGAGGTCGTCGGTGCCGCCAGCGTTGCGCACCTTGAGCGGCTCGACCTGGCCGTGCCAGTCAGAGATCGTGACGAGGCGCAGCGCGAGGGTGTCTTCGCCTTCGCCTTCGCCTTCGCCTTCGCCTTCGCCTTCGCCTTCGCCTTCGCCTTCGCCTTCTTCGCCTTCGCCTTCGCCTACGCCTTCTTCGCCTTCGCCTTCTTCGCCTTCGCCTTCGTCGCCTTCTTCGCCTTCGCCTTCTTCG
>JANNAY010000792.1:0-5080 GCA_031384945.1 Deltaproteobacteria bacterium | reverse complement strand
GCGCGCGGTGATCGATCCGCGCGGCAAGGGCCCCGACAGCCGGTGCAACGGGTCGTCGACCAGCGCCCGCAACGGCACCGACGTCGCTGGCGCGTCGACGGCGGCGTAGGCGAAGACGCTGTCGATGGCGCAGCCTTCGTCGGCGCAGACGCGGGCGTCGTCGACGACGAAGACGACGTCGAGGGCGTCGTTGACACGCCACAACCGCGGCGCCCCTGCATGCACGCGCGCGATGGCGTCGAGCTCTGACGCGAACGGCGACGTCAACGGCGGTGCTGTCGACGCCACGATGTGCGTGCAGCCCAGCGCGAGGGCCGCGCCAGGCACGCCGCGCTCGAGGGCGACCTCGAGCTCCGTCGACATCCGTGACTGCTGCGTCTGGTACGGCAGTCCGTTGTGCTGTCCATCGCAGGCGCCGAGGCCGGGCACGCCATACGCGCGCCACGCCGCCATGCGGTCGAGGTCGCCGCCGCCCGCCGGCAAGCGCGCCTGTTCGGCGGCGTCGGTGACGCAGACGACGTCGTCAGCGCCGACGGCCTCGTCGACGACGTTCGGCAACTCGAGCACGGGGCGTCCGACGTTCACGCGCGGCACCGCCGTGGCGACGAGATCGAGGGCGAGCACCAGCGCCGCCCAGCGTCGACGACGACGCCAGACGAGGACGCCGACGACGACGCTGCTGACGACGTGCACGGGGGCGAAGACGGCGCAGATGACGGCGCTGAAGGCGGCGACGACGACGACGACGACGACGCGGCCGCGGGCGACGACGCCGAGGGCGCCGATGGCGAGGCCCGTGACGGCGAAGGGCAAGAGCTTGGCGGGGTAGCGCAAGACGGTGAGCGGCGGACACGCGCGCATCAAGAGCTCGAGCAGGCCGCCGTCGTGTCCGAGCGACAACCAGAAGAGCACGACGCCGACGACGACGGCGCCGTTCGGCCGACGCAGCGCGCTCGCGGCCAGCAACAGCACCAACGCCGAGACGTACGGCAGCTGCACCCACGGACCGCTCTCTGCCGCCCCGACGAGCGCGGGCCAGAGGCTGCGGTCGATGGCCGCGGCGAGGGCTTCGTCGACGTCGAAGCCGCCAGCGCGCCGGGTCAACACGATCTCACCCAACACCAGCGCCGTCTGCACGAAGCCGACCGCGACGCCTGTGACGCCGGCGACGCCGACGACGACGACAGCGACGACGCTGCGGTCGCGGATGCCGGCTGCGACCGCGTCGAGGGCGACGACGACGACGACGACGAGCAAGGCGCCGGCGTCGCCCGACAGCTCGAGCAGCGCCACCGCTGCGATGAACGCGGTGGCATTCATTGCCGTTTGTCGCCGTCGCAGGCGACGCGCGAGCGCCCAGCTCCACACGAGCCAGCAGAGTCCGGCGGTGAAGCTCTCGGTGTGCACGACGAGGTCGACGACCGGGCCGGCGCCGGCGACGACGAAGGCGGCGCAGGCGGCGTAGAGCGGCGGCAGGCGAAAGGTCGAAGCGAGCACGACGACGCCGGCAGCGGCGCCAGCGAAGTGAAGCGCGCCGCCGAGCGCGCGGGCGGTGCCTGGCGCGAACAACCATTGCAGCCAGCGCAGCGGATAGAAGACGACGCTGCCGGGCTCGGCGGCGAGCACGGCGCCGTTGCCGAGCACTGACGAGACCCACCAATGCCCGTCGTTGATCGCGCGCTGCGCGCCGCACAAGAACGGCAGGTCACCGCGGGTGGCGTCGAAGCCGTAGGGCTCGAGGCCGACGAGCAACGGCGCGGCCCAGACGACGAAGACGACGATGAAGACGACGACAGCGGCGGCGCGAAATTGCGCTGCAGTTCGGTGCGGGCGCACGCTCACGCGCTGACTTTGGCCCTGGCCTCGGCGCGCGTGGGCATGACGTCGCCACAGGCCTTGCATGTGCGGTTGGCGATGGCGGCCTCGTAGCGCTCGAAGACCGGCGGCAGGTCTTTGACGATCGATTGAAGGTGCAGGTCTTCGCGGTAGAGTTTTGTGCCGCACTTGGCGCAGTACCACTCAAAGGCGTCGACCTCGTCGGCGCGCCTTCTGCGCTCAATGACAAGGCCCACTGTGTTGGCTTTGCGCTGTGGTGAATGGGGCACAAAGGCCGGCAGCAAAAAGATGTGCCCTTGCTTGATGTCGACGTCGCAGGGTTTGCCGTCCTCGATGACCTTGAGGGTCATGTCGCCCTCGATCTGGTAGAAGAATTCTTCGCCGGGGTCGACGTGATAGTCGGTGCGTGAATTCGGACCGCCCACGATCATCACGATAAACTCATGGTCGCGGTAGACCTCGTGATTTCCCACCGGAGGCTGCAGCAGGTGCCGGTGCTCGTCGATGAAACGGGCGAAGTCGATGGGAGGAAGCAGCGCCATGCCAGCAGCTTCGTCCCCTGCGTCGCCTGCTTCAACTGCTTCAACTGCTTCAACTGCTTCATCTGCTTCCAACTGCTTCAGCGGCGTCGAGCTGGGTTGCGCCGACCCGGCCGGTTCCGGCATCAAAGGCGAATGAGCGATCCTGCGCAGCCCCCGAATTCGGCGACGACGGCGACGACGGCGACGACTGCACCGCGGACGTACAAGTACTACGACCTCGTCATGGCCGCCTTTGTCTGCGTGCTGCTCTGCGCGAACCTGATCGGCGTGCGCAAGCTGACAGCCGTCGACCTGCCCGTTGTCGGCCTCGTCTCCTTCGCCGCCGGCAACCTCTTCTTTCCCATCTCTTATTTGTTCGGCGACATTCTCACCGAGGTCTACGGCTACGCCCGTTCGCGCCGCGTCGTCTGGGCCGGCTTCACCGCGCTGTTGTTCGCGTCGGTTCAGTCTGCCGTCGTCGTCAACCTGCCGCCGTCGCCCGACTTTCACGACCAGGTGCAGCTCGAGTGGGCCTTTGGCTCGACGTGGCGCATCGCCGGGGCTTCGCTCTTCGCCTACTTCTGCGGCGAGTTCGTTAACTCGTTCACGCTCGCCAAGCTCAAGATTCTCACGCAGGGCCGCTTGCTGCCGGTGCGCACCATTGGCTCCACCGTCGTCGGCGAGCTCGTCGACACGCTGCTCTTCTACCCGCTCGCGTTTCTCGGCGTGTTTCCCAATGACGTTCTGATCAAGATCATGATCGCGAATTACTGCATCAAGGTGGGGTGGGAGGTCGTCGCCACGCCGCTCACAGTGCGCGTTGTGACGTGGTTCAAACGACTTGAGAACGAAGACTTCTACGACCGAGATACCCAGTTCACGCCGTTCTCGCTCAAAGTCTGAAGCTCACGACCCGCGTTGTGGATCCTGCGCAGCAGGCGCTGTGTCGAGGCGTTTGTTCTCGGCGCGCACTTCGATCCAGAAGGTCGAGCCCAGGCCGGGTTCGCTCTCGACGCCGATGCGTCCGCCCTGTCCCTCGACGAGGGCCTTGGTGATGGCGAGGCCGAGGCCCGAGCCTTCGGCCTTGCCCGAGAGCAGCGAGCGTGCCTGGTAGAAGCGCTCAAAGATGCGCGCGTGCTCATGCTTGGGCAGGCCGGGGCCGTTGTCGACGACGCCGATGACGACGCGTCCACGACGTCCGAGGCGGGCGAACACCGCGATCTTCTTGTCGGGCCCGGTGTACTTCCACGCGTTGCCAATCAAGTTGAGCAGCGCCTCGACGATCGACTCGCGGTCGACATGAATGCGCGGCAGCGAAGGCGGCACCGCCGTCGTCAGCTGCAGATCCTTCGCCTGCTGCTGCGTCAGCGTGTGCGCGCGAAACGCGTCGATGGCGTCGTCGATGATCTCTTGCACAACGACGTTGTCTTCTTTGAAGGCGCGTCGGCCGGCCCGCAAGCGCGCGTAGCCCAGCACGCGCTCGATCATGTCGCTCAGCCGCTCGGTCTCTTTGGTGAGCAGGTCGAGGCACTCTTGCTGCTCTTCCAGCGACTCGGCGCGTCCGAGCGTGAGCGTCTCGATGAACATGCGGATCGACGTCAGCGGCGTGCGCAGCTCGTGGCTCATGTGGCTGACGAAGTCGGTCTTCAGCCGCGAAAGGCGGGTCTCTTGGTAGATGAGCCGCGCAGTGATGACGACGCCGGTGATCAATGTGGCAAGAAAAATCACCAGCAGCGTGCCGTAGACGACGACGATGCGCGTGGTCGACGTCGGCGGCGCTTCGAGCACCAACGTGAAGCGATCGAAGGGTGCGTCGAGGCGACGGGCGACGACCTCTTCAACGACGACGGGTTCGTTCATCAAGCGATCGAATGTGCGCGGGTCTTCATCGTCGACGCGCAACCGCACGAGCATCGCGTCGGTGATCGGCGGCAAGAGCGTGCGCAGCGCGTCACCCGACGCGTCGGGATTCGCGCGCAGGGCCTCGAGCAAGCGGTTTTCGACACCTTTGACGACGTTCTCGGCCTCTTCGCGCCGGCGCTGCTTCTCCGCCTGCGACACGTTCATGATGGCGATGACGCCGAACCCAGACATGAACAGCGACGGCAAGAGCACCAACGTCAAGAACAAGACGAAGATGCGCGTGAAGCCAATGACGTCGTCACTGCGGCGGGCCATGCCAAGGCGGTAACAGCTTGCACCGCAGGATCGTAGGAAGTGGGATGACCGAAGCAGCCGCACCCGCGCCGCCGCCTGCAGGCAGAGCTGTCGGCATCGCTGTTGGCAGTGCTTCCGGCCGAGATTGGCGTCCGCTGATCCGCAGCGTCGGCGTCGTCGCGCTGTTGTTGCTCTTGGTCACCATTCTCATCGGCCCCGATCGGCCGCTCAACGACGGCGCGCTCGCCCCCGTCACCCGCGGCGTCGCCCGCGACGGCGGCGCCTTCGACCTCGCCGAATGGCAGGGGCAGCCCGTCTTCATCAACGTCTGGGCCACCTGGTGCGGCCCGTGCTTGATGGAGCTCCCGGAGCTCGCCGCCGCCGCCAACGCCCACCGCGACGTCCGCTTCGTCGGCCTCGTCGTCGACGGCGAAGACGGCGCCAACGTCGACCGCGTCGTCGCCCGTTTCGCCTTGCCCTACCCGATCGTCCCCATCGACGCCGTCACGCAGCATCAGATAGCGATCTGCCGTCACCGGCATGAACTGATAGGTGCCAAGCGCACC
>JANNAY010000786.1:0-11776 GCA_031384945.1 Deltaproteobacteria bacterium | reverse complement strand
GCGACGATGCGGGTCGCGAAAAGGTCCACCAGAACCCGAAATCCCCCTACGAAGCTCGGCCTGTCGGCACTATGCGGCGGCCGATGACCACCCCCGCCTCCCACCACGCCTTCTACGACGACGCCCACGCCTACGACGTCGCCTTCTCCTACCGCGACGTCGACGCCGAGCTCGCGTTCATGCTGGCGATGTCTGAGCAGCACGGCACGCGCGGCCCGGCGAAGTCGTTCCTCGAGCTCGCGTCGGGGCCCGGGTACCACGCCGTCAAAGCAGCGAAGCGCGGACTGCGCAGCATCGCCCTCGATCTGTCGGGTCCGATGGTCGAGCGCGCCAAAGTCAAAGCCGAAGAAGAAGGCGTCGTCGTCGAAGGCATCGTCGCCGACATGGCCCGCTTCACTGTCAAAGAGCCCGTCGACCTGGCCTGCAATTTGTTGACCTCGATCAGCTACCTGCTCGACGTGCAGCAGCTGCACCACCACTTCGCGTCGGTGGCCGCGGCGGTGAACAAAGGCGGCGTCTACGTCATCGAAAACAATCACCCGAATGACTTCTGGACGCGCGACCACTTCCAGCCCTCGCGTTGGACGATGAAGGCATCCGTCGAAGGACGCGACGTCGAGGTCTTCACCTCGTGGGTCGACGAGCCGCCGACGATCGACGTCGTCAAGCAGACGTACACCGTGGCCTGCCGCACCGAGGTCACCGAGCAGGGCCAGAAGCGCACGCTGAAAGACCAGGCGACGCTGCGCATGATCTGGCCGCAAGAGCTGCGCGCCTACGCCGAGGCCAACGGCTTCAAGCTCG
Organism: Deltaproteobacteria bacterium; assembly: GCA_031384945.1. Classification (GTDB taxonomy): domain Bacteria; phylum Myxococcota; class UBA727; order UBA727; family VGSZ01; genus VGSZ01. The sequence goes on along the minus strand of JANNAY010000786.1, from coordinate 10,972 downwards.
CCCGCTTCTACGGCGAGCTCAACGAGACCATCGCCATCGACGACCCGAAGGCATGGCGCACCGTCGCCGTCTTCGTCCGCGTTTGAGGCTCTCACTCGGTAGCGAGGGGGCTCCGCGATCGACCGGCAGAGCCCGGTGAGATGAAGAACTGCGAAGACGCGGGATCCCCCGGTGACGACGTCGATGCCGGTGCCTACTGCTCACCGTCTATATGGCGCGACGCAAAGACGACCCCGACATGCCGAAGAACCCGAAAGACCAGGCGAAGCGGCTGACGGTGCTGCGCCGGCTGCTGCCGATGCTCAAGCCCCACGCCGGGCGCTTCGCGTTGGCGACGTTGTTCTTGCTGGTGGGCAGCGCGCTGACCCTCGTCTACCCGCAGGCCGCGCGGCAGGCGATCGACCTCGGGCTCACCGAGAAGAGCTTCGACAAGCTCAACCTCATGGCCGCCGGCGTCGTCGTCGTCTTCGTCATCAACGCCCTCGTCACCTGGGGCCGCCACTATCTCATGAGCTGGCTCGGTGAACGCGTTGTCGCCGAGCTGCGCACAAAGGTGTACAATAAACTGTTGCAACAGCCGCTCTCCTGGTTTCACGAACGACCGTCGGGCGAGCTCACCGGCCGGCTCGCCTCTGACGTCGGCACCATTCAGTCGATCGTCGGGTCTGAGCTGTCGATGGCCATGCGCGAGCTCGTCACGTTGATCGGCGGACTGTTCATGCTGTTCATGCAGTCGTGGCAGATGACAGTCTGCATGCTCTTCATCATTCCACCGGTGTTGGTGGTCGGCTTCGGCTTCGGCAAGCGCATCCAAAAAATGTCGAGTGCCGCGCAAGACAAGTTGGCCGAGACGTCGGCGCAGGTCCAAGAGTCGGCGTCGGCGATCGCGACCGTGCAGGCCTTTCGCCGCGAGCCCAAAGAGGTCAGCCGCTACAATGAAAAGGTCGAAGACTTCTTCGCCCGCGCCCTGCAGTTGTCGTCGTGGCGCGGCCTGTTCATCGCCACGATGAGCTTTCTCGGCTGGTTGGCGACGGCGGCCATGCTGTGGCTCGGCGGACGCCAAATCATCGCCGGCACCTTGAGCGCCGGCGATCTGACGGCGTTCTTGCTCTACACGACGATGGTCGCGTTCTCGCTCGGTGGCCTCGCCAACTTGTGGGGCTCGCTGCAGTCGGCGGCCGGCGCCACCGCCCGCCTCTTCGACATCCTCGACCGCGACCCCGAGATCAAAGACAAAGACGACGCCAAAGACCTCGACGTCGTCATCGATGTCAAAGACCGCGGCAGCTTCGCCTTCGACGACGTCACCTTCGCCTATCCCGCGCGCAAAGAGGCGCCGGTCTTGAAGGGCGTGAGCTTGAAGGTGAACGCTGGCGAGACCGTCGCCGTCGTCGGACGCAGCGGCGCCGGCAAGTCGACGTTGGCGTCGCTGCTGTACCGATTTTTCGACGTCGACGGCGGCCGCGTCGTCGTCGAAGGCGTCGACGTGAAAGACGCGACGCTGCGCTCGCTGCGCGGTCGCCTCGCCATCGTGGCGCAAGAGCCGACGCTGTTCTCGGGCAGCATCCACGACAACATCGCCTTCGCGCGGCCCGACGCCAGCCGCGACGACGTCGTCAAGGCCGCCAAGCTCGCCCACGCGCACGAGTTCACGCTCGGATTCTCAGAGGGCTACGACACGGTCATCGGCGAACGCGGCGTCAAGCTCTCGGGTGGCCAGCGCCAGCGCCTCGCCATCGCCCGCGCGCTCCTGGCCGATCCGAAGATCTTGATTCTCGATGAGGCCACGTCTTCACTCGATGGTGAAAGCGAGGCCCTGGTGCACGACGCGCTGGCGACCCTGATGAAAGGACGCACCACCCTGGTGATCGCGCACCGGTTGTCGACGGTGAAAGACGCCGACCGCATCGTGGTGCTCGACAAAGGCCAGATCGTCGACAGCGGGCGCCACAGTGAACTGGTCGGCCGCGACGGCATCTACCGTACGTTGGTCGAGCACCAGCTCATCGCCGCATGACGCCCGCAATGCGCATGAATCCGCATCGCCGGCGCATGCGGGTCCACGAGGTCCGCACGTGAATCCGCAGCGCCGGGGCATCGCCGGGGCCTGTACCCGGCGATGCGGGTCCACCAGGTCCGCGCATCACGCGTGAAGCATGGCCCGCAGCCTTCCGATTGGTCGGTGTGTCATCGCTGCCGTGCTGTGGCGTCGTGGTTGATTCACAACCCACGTTGTGAAAAATAACAACCATGGTTGCTGATCTCGAACAGGGCTTTCGCTATCCCGTGGCAATGGGCCACATCAACGCAGCCGCAGATGGCGAAGAGGCAGGCGCTGACGTCGACGTCGACAGCCTCGACACGGGCTACCTCGCACAATTTGCCGGTCACGCGTGGAACGAGAAAGTCCTCGAAGCCCTTCACAAAAAGGGACACCCCAAGGCACGCACCTCGCATGGCTTTGTGTTCCAGCACCTCATGACCGGGCCGATGTCGACGTCGTCACTGGCGGTGCGCATGGGCATCTCGCAGCAGGCGGCGTCGAAGCAGGTCGCTGCGCTCATGCGCCTCGGCTACGTCTCGCGCATCGCCGCGCCGAACGATCAGCGGCTCAAGCTCTTGAAGCTGACGAAGAAGGCCGAAGACGCCATCGCCACCGGCCGCGCCATTCGCAAAGACCTCGAAGCCAAGCTCAAGCGAAAGGTCGGCGCCGACGTGGTCGACGCCACCCGCGCCCTGCTCGCCGCCATGCTCGGCGACGACATCGAAGCCGCCGTCAAAGGCCGCAAAGTCAAAGCCACCACTTGATCTGATCTGACGCCTCGACCTCACGACGACGAGAGGGCCCAGCGCACAGAACGGACACAAGTTTGAGGGCGGCGCTTTCGGCGTGGTACCTCAGACGTCCCATGCGCTTCGTCGTCGTCGTCACGGCCCTTCTTCTCGCCCTCACCCAGCTCGGTGCCGCGAGCGCGCGCGCTGACGACGACGACGCGCAGGCGCCGGCGTCGTCCGAGGGCTTCATGCGCCTCGTCAACGCCGTGCAGGGCGGGTCGAGCTTCAAGGTGCGGGCGACCGCCGCCGTGGCCCTCGGCCGCATGGCCGACACGCGCGCGATCCCGGTGCTGGCGCAGGTCATCAAAGACGACGACTCCTACGCCGTCCGCGCCGCCGCCGCCGCTGCCCTCGGCCGCTTGAACGACGCCGCCGCCGTGCCGCCGTTGCTCGACGCGTTGCACGACGGCGACGAATACGTTCGCAACGAAGCCAACGACGCCCTCGACCGCTTTCACACCTCGGCACAGCTGTTCGCCTTTCGCGAGTCGCTGCGCAGCGACGACGCCGTGCTGCGCCTCGCCGCCGTGCGCGCCTACGGCGACGTCATGCGTGAGCCCGCGGCGTCGGCCGGCATCTCTTCGTTTGTCATCAACGCCCTCGGCGACGACGACGACGCCGTCGCTGGCGCCGCCGAGATCGCCATCAGCGCCGTCGCCCACGAACGCGCCGTCCCCCTCCTCATCGACGGCATCGTCAACGGCGGATCCGCCGTCAGAGGCGCCTGCGCCCGCTTGATCGAGAAGCGCGCCGACCCGCGCGCCGTCGAGCCCCTCATCAGCGTCATCGTCGACACCGACGAACCCGAAGACGTCCGCCGCCCGGCCCGCGCCGCCCTCAAGCGCCACGTCGAATACCTCGACGTCTCCCGCTACGTCGCCGACGCCGCCAGCGCCGACGTCACGGTCCGCCAGCGCGCCGTCCGCGTCCTGGCCGCCCTCGGCGACGCCAAAGCCCCGGGCCTCATCGAGTCGTTCTTGCGCGACGCCGACGCCGCCACCCGCATCGCTGGCGCCCGCGCCGCCGTCGACTTCGGCGGCCCCAAGGCGAAGCAGGCCCTCGAGACGGCGACGTTGAAAGAGACCGAGCCGCGCCAGAAGCGCCAGCTCGAACTCTTGCTCAAGTCGATGCACTGAACCGCGCCCGCGCCGAAGACCCGCGAAGACCCGCGAAGGCTCGACCGCGACGTCCAAGACCTGCCGAGCCCGTGTTTCAATGTTGTCTGGCGTGCGTCACAAAGACGGATTCACCCTCTCCGCTTGGGCTCAACATTGGTCACATCTCGGGTTTGTCGACGAGAAGCAGAGGCGGATCGAGCTCCGAGCATCGTCGCTCCCCGCCCCCCTCGCCTGGGCTCGGACCCCAAAGTTTTGGGGTAGAAGTCGCGGTTTCATGATGCATTTCAGCGCGTCTATGCAACCGCGTGGTCGTCGGAAATCAACTGCTGCCTGTTCGCTCGAGTTGCGATCCTGCACCCCAAATTTTTGGGGACCGAGCCCAGGCGAGGGGGGCTATTGGCGATGATGCTCGCCAACGATCTTCCGAGATGTGACCAATCCTGAGCGCAGCGAGGGGTGAGGTCTGCGGGCCGGAACCCGCACGCGCAGCGAAGGCGAAGGGTCGTCAGGCGCGGGTCAGCGTCGCCGGCTGCGTCGACGGCGGCGGGTCGTCGGGCTTGCCCATCACGATCAAGGGCGCCTCTTTGTGGAGGATGGCGGCCTCGTTGATCACGATCTCTCTGACTCCCTGCTGTGAGGGAATGTCAAACATCACCTCGAGCATCGCGCTTTCCAAAATACTGCGAAGACCGCGAGCGCCGGTGTTGCGCTTGATGGCCTCGATGGCGACCATCTTGAGCGCGTCGTCGGTGAAGCGCAGCTGCACCCCGTCGAGCTCGAGCATGCGCTTGTATTGTTTTGTCAGCGCGTTCTTCGGCTGCGTGAGAATGTTGACGAGGGCTTTTTCGTCGAGGTCTTCGAGGCAGGCGAGCACGGGAAGACGGCCAATGAACTCGGGGATGATGCCGAACTTCAAGAGGTCTTCGGGCTGCACGAGCGCGAGGATCTCGCCCTGGCGCATCTTCTGTTTCTTGGCGCCGCTGTCGTTGCCGAAGCCGATCGACTTCTTGCCGATGCGCTTCTCGATGATCGACTCGAGGCCTGAGAAAGCCCCGCCGCAGATGAAGAGGATGTTGCTGGTGTCGACCTGCAGAAACTCTTGCTGCGGGTGCTTGCGGCCACCCTTCGGCGGCACGTTGCACGTCGTGCCCTCGACGATCTTGAGCAGGGCCTGCTGCACGCCCTCGCCGCTGACGTCGCGCGTGATGCTCGGGTTCTCGCCCTTGCGCGCGATCTTATCGATCTCGTCGATGTAGACGATGCCGCGCTGGGCGCGCTCGATGTCGCCGTCGGAGGCGGCCAACAAGTTCACGATGATGTTTTCGACGTCTTCGCCGACGTAGCCGGCTTCGGTCAGCGTCGTCGCGTCGGCGATGGTGAAGGGCACGCGCAGAATTCTCGCCAGCGTCTGCGCCAACAACGTCTTGCCCGAGCCCGTGGGCCCGATGAGCAGGATGTTCGACTTCTGCAATTCGACGTCGTCGGTCTCGGCCGCCGTGTAGATGCGCTTGTAGTGGTTGTGCACGGCGACGCTCAGCGTCTTCTTCGCGCGGTCTTGGCCGTTGACGTAGTCATCGAGCACGGCCTTGATCTCAGAGGGCTTCAAGATCGTCGGCGACCCTGTCTGCGGCGCCTCGGTCTCGGCTTCGACCTCTTCGGCGATGATGTCGTTGCAGAGGCCGATGCACTCTTCGCAGATGTAGACGCCGGCCGGACCGGCCACGAGCTTCTTCACCTCTTTCTGCGACTTGCCGCAGAAAGAACAACGCAGGGGATTCTCGTCGCGGCGGGTGGCCATGTCGTCAGTCTCCGGAAAGCAGGTTCTGGCTTAGCAGGGTCCCGCCGTCGTCGCCAAAGTCGGAATGCGCTGTTCGCACAGCCGCGCTGCGCAAAAGAACCAGCGGCCGCCGTCGACGTCGCTTTCGACCGCGGCGGCGTCTTCGTCAACGGCGGGCACGGCGGCTGCGATGGAGGCGCTCCATGACCACCGACCTCTCGCCCACTCCGCCGCCCTTCACGGTCACGCCGCAGCCGAGCAGTGACGGTTCGGGGCGGCTGCGCGGGGACGTCTCCGCCGACAGGCTTCTGCCGGAGCACCCGAACCTGTGGGTGCGCTGGTTCGTCCAATACAACCCGTTGTTCACGGCGAGCGCGTTGTTGGTCTTGGCCGGCGTCTTTCTCGTCTCGCGCGCCGTCGCCGCTGACTCCAGCGCCGTCCTCGTCGTCGATGCCGTCGTCGACGTCTACCAGTGGCTGTTGATCGGCACCGCCGCCCTGCTCTACCGCCGCCTGCTCGAGCGACGCCCCGCGGTCTTTCTCGGCGTCATCGCCCTCGTCTTCCTCGCCGATCCGACGTTGGAGCTGTCGGCGTTGTCGTCGCGCGACGACGCGTTCGCCGCCGTCTGCGTCTTCGTCGTCTCGTTCGCCCTCAAGCTGCGCGCGTTGGCCTGGGCCTTTCGCTTGACGCTGTCGCCTTTGGCCGGCGCGATGCCCATCCTCGTCGTCGCCGTCATCGCGCTCTTGCAAGCGAGCCGCGCCGACGCCGTCGACACCGGCGTCGCCGCTGCCATCGCCGCCGTCGTCGCCTTTGCCATCGCCGCCACGACGTCGACGTGGACGGTGACGTCGCAGCAGACGCTGACCGAACAAAGCCAGCTCGTCTTCGCCCGCGTCGTCAAAGCCGCCGTCGGCATCGGCCTCGTGGGCGCCGGCTACCAACTCATCAACGTCGGACTCGAAGACCCCGCCGTCACAGCCATCGTCGTCGTCGCCGTCGTCGCCGGCCGCGCCGCCGTCGCCATCGACACCGGCGCCGCCTACGCGCTGACCATCGCTTCGTTTGCTGTCGCGTTGATGGCCGGCAAAGAGCACATGCACCTGACGTTGGCGCTCGTCGCCGCCGGCATGGCCCTCGCCTCGCGTCGACAAGCGCCGCTGTTCATGACCGGCGCCATCGGCCTCTTCGCCGTCATCGGCTACGACATCACCCGCTGGACGCCCGACACGTGGGTCGCCGTCATCGCGCTCGCCCTCATCGGCTGGAGCATCAACGTCATCGCCCGCCGCGCGTGGTCGTCGATCCCGCCCGTCGTCGTGGTCGGCCTCGCCACGGCCCACCGCGTGGGTCTGCGCCTGCCGACCGAGGGACTGACGTGGGGCATCGCCCTCGTCGGCGCTGGCTTCGTGTTGTTGCCCCTCGGCGTCATCGTGCACAGAAAGCTCTCGCGCCTCGTCGACGCTGAAGACGCGCTGCGCGACCTGCAGGCGCAGGCGACGGCGCAGTCGCCGACGTCGCCAGCGGCGTTTTGAGTCGGTTTCGGGTTTGCTACGCGGTCTTGTGGTCAAACGTCTCACGCCCCCGCCTGGAGCCCACCTGCGACTCGTGCCTGCGGCGTCGACGCCACCGCGCGAACCGCTGCCGCGCACGGGCTTGCTGCGCGACGAGATCCGGGCTGTCATCCACGCCGAGCCTGAGCTCGATGACGTTCCGATCGAAGTGGTGTTTCAACGGCTGCTCGAGGTGCGACCGCGGGTGGCGCGGGCGCTGCTGCCGTGGCTCCGCGTTCGCCCCGCGGGCTTTGCGCTGCGCGACGTCATCGACGAACTACAAACGCGCGATCGCCTGCCCGCGCCTGGCTTCGCCGACACCGTGCTGGGCTTGGGCCTGCGCCGCATCTGGCCGGCGGTGATCGAGACACGCGGACGGCATCCTGTGCCGGCCGACATCGAGTCCTTCGCCCACGACGCCGGCATCGGCGACGACCTCAGGCTGCCCTGGCCAGACCTCGCGCGTCGGGCCATAGGCGCACTGCAGACCGAGCTGCTGCCCGACATCACGCTGCGGCAAGCGCTGCATCTGGAGCGCACGGCGGATTGGGCCGAGTCCGTCGTCCTCGTGCTCGCCGCCGTCGCCACGGCCCGTCGCCGTCCCCTCGTCTGGCCGGTGGTCCTCGACGAGCCCGACGTACTCGCCGACGAGCGTCGCGCGCTGCTCGCCCGCCTCGCGCCGCGGCGTGCCGGTCGCCTTGGAAATGGCTGGCTGCTGCACAACGTGCGCTTCAGCAAAGACGTGCTGCAGATCGAGGTCGAGAACCGGCGCAGCGTTGCCATTGTCGAGCTGCACGCGCGCAGCGGCGATGTCGTCTCTGCCCGCGACGATGACAGCAGTGCGGCCGCCCTCGCCTGGCTCTTCGACGTCGTCAACGAACCGCGCGCCGACGATCTGCAGCTGCTGCGCGACATGTTGGCGCCCCGCCACGACGCCGTGCTCGCCGCCCTCGACGCGTTTCTCGCCCCGACACCCGAGAAGCCCGAGCGCTTCGTCTGGGAGCTGCAAAAGAGCTGGGAGGGCTCGCGTCTCGTCTGCCGGCGCCAGCGTCCCAAGGCCAACGGCAAGGGATGGGTCAAGGGCACCGACGTCTCGGTCGACGCGCTGCTGCGCGACACGTCGCCCCACATCACCGAGCAAGACCGGCGCGCCGCGGCGCACCTCGCCGGACATTGGCCCGACGGCACGGCTGCGCTGCGCGCCCTCGCGGGCCACCCGCTGCTGTTCGACGGCGACGGCCGCCCCGTCGTCGTCGAAGACGCCGCCGTCACCGTCGCCCTCGCCGACGACGCCGGCGGCGACGTGCGCGTCACCTTCGCCATCGGCGGACGCGCCATCAGCGCCAACAGCGCGCGCGACGCCTGGGTCGTCGACGTCGAAGACACACCAGGCGCCCTGCGCTACCGCGTCGCCGCCGTCGACGCGAAGACCGCCGCCCTCGCCCGCGCCGTCGGCAACGACGTCGTTCTCCCTGCAGCCGTCAGAAGCAAAGTCGAAGCCCTCGCCGACCGCGCCACCGCCGGCGCCCGCCTCGCGCTGCCGCCCTCGCTCTCGGGCGAGCTGCGGCCGGGCGAGGCGCGCCTCGTCGTGCGCTTGTCGCTGGCCGATCCCCTGCGCCTGAGCGCCCGCGTCGCCGTCGTCGCCGGCGAAGGCGCTGGCTTCGCCGTGCCCGGCGACGGCCCCGACGTCGCCCCCGCCCTCAAAGACGGTGCGCGCGTCCGCTACAGCCGTGACCTCGGCAAAGAGGTCGACGACGCCGCAGCCCTCGTCGAACGCCTCGCCGACGGCGTCCGCCTCAACGACGGCGACGACCGCTTCGAGCTCGTCGCCGACGATGACGACGCGCTGCAGCTGTTCGCCCGCGCCCAGGGGTCGGGCCACGAGGTGGTCTGGCGCGACCAGCGGCGGCTGCAGCTGACGGCGAGCGCCACGCCCGCGGCCCTCAAGGTGCGCCTGAGCAGCGCCCGCCAGTGGCTCGGGCTCGACGGTGAAGCCAACGTCGACGGCGACAGCGTCTCGCTGGCGGCGCTGCTGGCGGCGGTGCGGCACCAGCGGCGCTACCTGCGCTTGTCGGGCGACCGCTTCGCCGCGGTCTCTGACGAGCTGCGCGAGGCGCTGCGCGGCGTGGCCGCCCTCACCAACGACGACGCTGCCGCCGACGGTGGCGTCGTCGAAGTCAGCTTCGCCGTCGCCCCCGCCCTCGACGACCTCAGCGCCGCCGGCGTCGAATTCGCCGAGGGCGCCGTCTGGCAGCAGATGCGCGAGCGCCTTGAGCGGGCCCGCGCCGTCGTCGACGTGCCGCCGGCGGGGCTCACCGGTGAGCTGCGGCCGTACCAGCGCGACGGGTTGTTGTTCTTGCGGCGCCTCGCGGCCTTTGGCACCGGCGGCGTGCTCGCCGACGACATGGGCCTCGGCAAGACGGTGCAAGCCATCGGGCTCTTGCTCGATCGACAAGACGAAGGCGCCGCCGTCGTCGTCGCCCCCACCAGCCTCGTCTTCAACTGGCTGCGCGAGCTCGAGCGCTTCGCCCCGTCGCTGCGCGCCCACGTCTACGGCGACGCCAACGATCGCGCGCGTCTGCTCGCTGCGCTGGGCAAGCGCGACGTGCTGATCGTCACCTACGGACTCGTCGACGACGCCTTCAAGGGCGCAAGCTTCGCCACTGCCATCTTCGACGAGGCGCAGGCGATCAAGAACGCCGACACGCAGCGCGCCCGCGCCTGCCGCGACCTCGATGCGACCATGAAGATCGCCATGTCGGGCACGCCCCTCGAGAACCACCTCGGCGAATTGTGGAGCCTCTTTCGCGTCGTCTGCCCCGGCCTGCTCGGCAGCGCTGAGCAATTCCGCAAGCGCTTCTTGCTGCCCATCGAGCGCGATCGCTCGGTGCAGCACCGCCGGCAGCTCGGACAAACGCTGCGGCCGTTTCTCTTGCGCCGCACCAAGCAAGAGGTGCTGACCGAGCTGCCTCCGCTCACCGAGCAGCTCGTCGACGTCGCCGCCAGCGCCGACGGCGCCGCCATCTACGAGGCCCTGCGCCGCGAGATCCTCGACGACCTCGACGATGGATCCGCCGTCGACGACCGCCGCTTTCGCGTGCTCGCCGGGCTCACGCGGCTGCGCTTGTGCTGTTGCCACCCGGTGCTCGTCGAGCCGTCGTACACCGGCAGCAGCGCCAAGCTCGACGCCGCCGTCGCCACCCTCGAGAACGTCCGCGCCGCCGGTCACAAAGCGCTGGTGTTCTCGCAGTTCACCAAGTTTCTCGACCTCGTCGAGCCGGCCTTGCGCCAGGCCGGCCTGCGCATCTTGCGCCTCGATGGCAGCACGCCCGAGGCCGAGCGGCGCAAGCGCGTCGACGCCTTTCAGCGCGGCGAGGCCGATGTCTTCTTGCTCTCGCTCAAGGCAGGCGGCGCCGGCTTGAACCTCACCGCCGCCGACGTCGTCGTCCACCTCGACCCGTGGTGGAACCCGGCCGTCGAAGCCCAGGCCATCGCCCGCGCCCACCGCATGGGACGCGCCGAGCCCGTCACCGCCATCCGCCTCGTGATTCGCAGCACCATCGAAGAGGCGATCTTGAAGCTGCACGACGAGAAGCGCGAGCTCATCGACGGCGTGCTCGCTGGCGTCGGCGGCGGCGGCGGCGGCCACGGGCGCGGCGCCAGAGCCGCCCCGCGGCCGGCCCCCCCGGCCC
>JANNAY010000768.1:0-3105 GCA_031384945.1 Deltaproteobacteria bacterium | reverse complement strand
CGCTGCCCTCGTCGTTGGCGCCGTAGTCGTCGCTGGCGTCGGCTGCACGCCCATAGACGCCCCCGTGCGCCGCGCCCATCCGCTGTTGAGGCGCGAGGTGGGCGACACGCCGGCCTCGTCGCCCGACTGGCGCTCACCGTTTGGCACCCTCGGCGACGACCGCGTGCCCGACGACGACGACGACGCCAAAGGCGCGCGGCTGCGTTTGGCCGCCGCCGCCGACAGTGTCGTCGGCAAAGACGCCATCGTCGTCGGCGGCGTGCGCTACCGCTTCGACTGCAGCGGCGTCGCCAGCGGCATCTACGCCAAGGGCGGCTTGCCCGTCATCGTCGGCGCTGACGCCAACTCAGGCGGGCTCGACGTGCACGGCCTCTACGCGCTGGTGCAGCGCACCGGATCGCTGCGCAAGAGCGACCCGTTGCCGGGCGATTTCGTGTTCTTCGACGACACCTACGACGCCAACGGCAACGGCCGCATCGACGACCCGCTGAGCCACGTCGGCGTCATCGAACAGATCGACGACGACGGCACTGTGGTCTTCGTGCACCGCATCGGCCGGCAGATCATCAAGCAGCGGCTGAACCTGCGGCAGCCGACCGTGCGCCACGACAAGAGCGGCAAGGCGCTGAACCACTACCTGCGCGCGGCGTCGGGTGCTGTGCCAGCGAAGACGACGGCTGAGCTGTTCGTCGCCTTTGGCTCGTTGCCCGTCACCCGGCCCGAGCGGCTGCTCGCCGCGCGCTGACCGAGCGGAAGTCAGGAAATTCGACCCCTGCGACGTCGACACAGCAGCGCCAGATCAGGCCTCGGGCGCATGGACGCCCTCCCGGACCACAGCTACGCTCGCCGGAGCTTTGCTGCCTGGTCCCGAGGGGTCCGCGATGAACATGGTCCGTCCGCAACTTGCCCTGCTGCTCACCTCGATCGTCGTCGTGGGGGCTGCCTGCGACGGCAACTCTGGAGAAGGAGAAGCTGAGGGCACCGACGGCGGCATCGTCGTGATCCAATTCGACGCCGGCCCGCCGCCCGACCCCGCCGACGGCGGCGTGCTCGACGCCGGACCGGTCAACACCGTCGTCACTGTGACCTCGCTCACCCCGCCGACGGGCGGCATCGCGGGCGGCAACCGCCCCATTCTCGAGGGCGCCAACTTCGACCCCGGCTGCACCATCACCTTCGGCGGCGTCGAAGCCACCAACTGCTTGTTTCTCACCACCACGCGCATGAGCTGCGAGGCGCCGCCGACGCCGACCCCCGGTCCCGTCGACGTGCAGGCCGTCTGCGCCCTCGGCGTCGGCGAGCTCACCGCCGGCTACTTCTACTTCTCGCCGATCCAGGTCACGGGCATCAACCCGCCGACCGGATCGACGTCGGGCGGCACCGGCGTCACCATCACCGGCACCGACCTCAACGCCGACATGATCGCCCTCGTCGGCGGCCGCCAGCTCGTCGACCTCGTCGTCGCCGCCGACGGCCTCAGCGCCCGCGGCCGCACGCCGCCGCGCGAGGTGCCCGGCCGCACCGACGTCGTGGGCATCGACGCCTACGGACGCAGCACGCTGGCCCTCGCCTTCACCTACGTCGCCGACCTCGAGCTCGACGCCGTCGAACCCGGCGTCGTGCTCGCCGACGACCAGGGCAACGCCGTCGTCGAATTGGGCGGCCACGGCTTCACCGAGCGCGACGGCGTCGACACCGTCGCCGATGTCGCCGATGTCACCGCCCCCACCAACAACCTGATCAACGACGAGCGCTTGCGCGTGGTCGTGCCCGTCGTCGGCGCCGGCGCCCACGACGTCACCGTCGCCCGCGGCAGCGTCGAAGCCAGCCTCAGCGGCGCTCTCGTCGTGCTCGGCGCAGCCACCGGCACCTTCGCCGTCGACGCTGTCGCCCCCAACGTCGTCGGACTCAGCGGCGGCGACGTCGTCACCGTCGGCGGCGAAGGCTTCAGCACCGCCAGCGCGGTCACCCTCGGCGGCGCCGGCGCCGTGTTCACCGTCATCGACGACCGCCGCTTGCGCGTCACCGTGCCCGCCCACGCCGCCGGCGTCGTCGACGTCGTCGTCACCCGCGCCGACAGCAGCGTCGCCATCCTCGACGACGGCCTCACCTTCCGCGTCCCCCTCAGCGTCAGCGGCGTCGTGCCCGCCAGCGGCCCCGCCGCCGGCGGCGACACCCTCACCGTCAACGGCCAAGGCTTCGTCGTAGGCGTCAGCGTCGACATCGGCGGCATCGCCTGCGCAGACGTCGTCGTCGTCTCGCCGACGCAGCTGACCTGCACCGCCCCCGCCGGCGCCGCCGGCAACGTCGACGTCGTCGTCCGCGCCCCCGACGGCAGCCGCGCCGCTGGCGACATCGCCTTTTTGTTCGAGCAGGCGCCGCGCGTGCTCGGCCTCAAGCCCGCCCGCGGCGGCATGAGCGGCGACGTGTTCGTCACGATCACCGGCGCCGGCTTCGAAACGGCGAAGCGGCTGGCGGCGGCGCAGAACTCGGCGACCACCGTCGTCAACGTCAGCTTCGGCGGCGCCTTTGCCGACCCCCGCGAAGTCACCGTCGTCAACGACAACACGCTGACGCTGCGCACGCCCTTCGCCATCCCCGGCTTGCTCGACGTCACCGTCGTCGTCTGCAACCTCAACGCCGAGGCGTCGCAGCAGCAGCAGCAGCTGGTGTGCGACACCGTGGTCGGCCCCGCCGTCGACGACGACAACGACCCCAACACGCCGCCCATCTCGCCGCCCTTGTGGAGCGCGACTGCCGAGAGCGCCTACACGGTCTTCGATCCGACCAGCATCCTTGGCGGCACGCGCGGCGGACCGGTCGATGGCGCCATGTACCTCACGGCCTTTGATGCGCAGACGGGCTTTCCGATCCCCAACCTCGTCGTCTTTGCTGGCTCGGTCGGCGAGTCGGGCGGGCAGCCCATCGCCGTCGACATCACCAACTTCTTTGGTCAGGCCACGCTCTCGTCGCCCGAGATGGTCGGCGCGCAGACCATCACCGTCGCCGGCGACGGCTACGAATACTCCACCCTCGTCGACGTCAATGCCGCCGAAATCAGCCTCTACCTGATGAACATCGGCGGTGGTGGCGAAGGCGAAGGCG
>JANNAY010000745.1:0-1916 GCA_031384945.1 Deltaproteobacteria bacterium | reverse complement strand
GGTGCGGCAGCTGTTCGCCGAAGCCCTCGAGAATGACGCGACGCCCGCCGCGGAATTCTTTCTGCAGCTCGCGCTTCAGGTCTTTGCCCCACAAGAGCTTGCCGGCGCCGCGGGTCTCGGTGGCCACGCGCTCGGCGCGGTGAATGGGATTGTCGTGAACGAATGACACCTGAAACATCCCAGTGCGATCGACCTTGGCCTCTTTTTGTGCAGCAATCGAGAGGGTGCGGTCGACGGAGACGCTGCGGTTCAAGAACGAGCTACCACCCATCAGGTCGGCAATGTCTTTGTGTTTTTCTTTGTCGAAGAATCCAGAGACTTCGACGAAGAGCGAGAACCAGAGGTTCTTGCCGATTTGCTGGTTGGCGTTGAAGCCGTCGCCAGAGAGCAGCAGCAAGCGCGCGCTCTCGACAGCGCCGCAGGCGACGACCACGACGCCTGCTTCTACGGTTTCTTCTTTTTTGTCGGCGAGGTGTCTGACGACGACGCCGGTGGCCTTCTTTGTCTTCGTGTCGAGCACGATCTTCGTCGCGAGGGTCTCGGTCCAGACCGTGAGGTTTCCGGTTTTTTGCGCCGTGCGCAGGTACGTCGCCGGCATCGACGACTTCGCGTCGTTCGGACAGCCGTAACTCGCGCACTGCTGGCGGTACGCGCACGAGATGCGGTCGTCTTCGGGGCGCGGGATCGTGAGGATGCCGCGCGGCGTCTCTGACGACGTCGTGCCCAACGTCTTCGCAGCGGCGTCGACCTTTTGCGACAGCGTGTGCGAGTTGAGAAAGGGCAGGCCCGATGCCTTGCCGCCCGAGACGCCGAGCTCTTTCTCAGCTGCGTCGTAGAATTTCTCGAAGTCTTTCAACGGCACAGCCCAGTCGAGGGCGGTGTGGCCCAGGTCGGCCGCCGTCGACAGCCGCGTGCCCTGCTTCGTGTCCGCTTCGTTGGCGCGCAAGAGATAGGCGCCCATGTGCACTGTGCCGCCGCCGAGCACCGTCGAGATCCAGCCGTCGGCCGACAGGGCGGCGCGCTGGCCTTCGTCGCTGCGCCGCGTGTGCGGATCGGTCTTGGGCGAGGGCACGAACTTGTCGCGCCGGCACCACTCGATCTCGTCGCGGTCGAAGTCGGTCTTTTGGTAGGCCTTGCCCCGCTCGACGAGCAGCACCTTCATGCCCGCCTGGCAGAGACGGCAAGCGAGCGGCGATCCACCAGCACCAGAGCCAATCACGATGGCGTCGAATTTCACGGCAGCACCTTGAGGGCGAGGCCTTGCGCGCGGCCGGCGTTGGAGAAGCCCACCGTCGCCCAGCCTTGTTCGTTTTTGTTACCGCCGTGGCGGGGGTCGCCGAGCACGCCCTCGAGCGTCAGGGCCAGCATCACGCGCACGAACGTCGGACCGGAGAAGCCGTCGGGCCGCATCTGGTTCTCGGACAGCCGCAGCAAGAGGTCGTCTTTCTGGGCGTCGTCGAGGTCGTTGAAGGGCTTGTGCGCCTCGGTCTGCGCCGCCTTCATCAAGAACGCGCAGCCGCGCTTCAGCAGCGGGTGGATCGTGCCCAGCCGCGCGTCGTCGAGCACTTTGTCGAAGAAGGCGCCGACGTCGAGGGCGGCGGCGCCGGGGCCGCTGTCGTCTTTGGGAAACAGCCGATCGGCGATCGAGACCATGACCGGCAAAAACGCGGCCTTTGCCGTCGTCGGCGCCAGCGCAGTCGTCGTCGGCGGCGTCGAAGGCGTCTCGGTCTTCTGTTCTTCGTCTTTGCAGGCGGCGAGCACGGCGAGCGCGAAGGAGCCGATCAGCGCGCTGCGGCGGTCAAAGGCGCCAACCGAGCCCATCGAGAGAGCGGGTGCGATGACGTCGTCCATGTACGCAACGTGCCACAGCTGGCGCCAACAAAGTTGGTGCGCCATCCAGTTCGTTGACGATCACA
>JANNAY010000713.1:0-1775 GCA_031384945.1 Deltaproteobacteria bacterium | reverse complement strand
GACTTCAGGAGCCTCGTGCCTGGCCTCGCTGCTCTTCGGGACACAGCGAGGCCGCGCGAGGCCCCCTCTGCCAACGTGAACCGGACAGCCGCGTGAACCGAAAAGATGCTCGTGGGGCACGATGGCGGATGACATGGGAAGCACACAGACGAACGGCAAGCTGAACCCCGAGGTCTCAGCGAAGCCCAAACGGCGGCAGCACACGGCCGAGTTCAAGCGGAAAATTCTCGAGGCCACGGACCTCTTGGAGGCCAACGGCGGCGGCGTCGGCGCGCTGCTCCGCAAGGAAGGCCTCTACTGGTCGCAGCTGAGCGATTGGCGACGTGCCCGCGCCGAAGGCGGTGACAAGGCGCTGCGCGGCGAGAAGCGAGGCAGGCCAGTGACGGCGCCAGCGACGACGAAGCTCGAGATGCAGAAGCTGGCGCGTCGGGTGGTCACACTTGAGCGCGAGCTCCAGCAAGCCAAGGCCATCATCGAGATCCAAAAAAAAGTTGCGGCTCTGCTGTCGATGCCGGAAGCGCTCGACGACGACGAGAGTGTGTCGTGAAGGCAGCCGCGGCGACCGATGGCATCCCGCTGCTTGCGCTGTGCGTGGCTCTCGGTGTCCCTCGTGCGGCGGTCTATCGAGAACGCCAGTCGACGACGTCGGCAGCGACGCCGACGCCGAAGAAGAAGCCGCCACGCGCGTTGTCAGACGCCGAGCGACAGGGCGTCCTCGACGAGCTTCACTCTCCGCGTTTTGTGGACCGGGCGCCCGCCGAGGTCGTGAACACGCTGCTCGCCGAGGGGAAATACCTCGCGTCGGAACGCACGATGTACCGAATCCTTGACGACAACGATGAGGTGAAGGAGCGGCGAGCGCAGCGCGTTCACCCACAGCATCAGCGACCCGAGTTGATGGCCGAGGGTCCGAACGAGGTGTGGTCGTGGGACATCACCAGGCTGCGCACACTGGAGAAGTGGAAGTACCTCTACCTCTACGTCGTTCTCGACATCTTCAGCCGCGCCGTCGTCGGTTGGCTGGTCGCCGACAAGGAGAACGCCGCGCTGGCGAAGCGGCTCATCGACGAGACCTTCGCCAAACACGATGTGAGGCCAGGGACGTTGGTGCTGCACGCGGACCGCGGCACGCAGATGACGTCGAAGACGCTGGCGCAGCTGCTGGTTGACCTCGACATCGAGCGCAGCCTCAGCCGTCCGCAGGTGAGCAACGACAACCCGTTCTCCGAGTCGCAGTTCAAGACGATGAAGTACCACTCGTCGTTTCCGGGGAAGTTCGCCAACGTCGCCGACGCTGTTGTCTTTGGACGCGAATTCTTTGCTTGGTACAACGACGAGCATCGGCACAGCGGCATCGCCTACCTCACGCCTGGCGAGGTCCACGCGGGTCGCGGCGACGCTGGCCTCGCCAAACGTCACGCGGTGAAAACGGCGGCGTGGCTGGCTCATCCCGAACGATTCCTGCGGGGTGCTCCGCGTCGAGAAACGCTGTGCCCCGCCGTCTACATCAATCCGCCGCCGAAGCCCGCGGACCATCCACCGTCGCCATCGTCGTCGCCCTCAAAAACGGAGCGAAGCGAAGTGAAGGCGACGACGACGGCGGTGGTGGATGGTCCACCGGACCCCGAGTCCGAGCCCTCTTCGTCGGCCGCTGTTCACTGATTTCAAGCAGCGACTGTCTCAAAGTTCTTGGCAGGTACCGTTCACGAGGTCGTCGGCAGCGCCAGAAGGAAGCCCACGACCGTGAGCGACGGACCGCTGAGGGCCGCGCCAAC
>JANNAY010001038.1:0-2148 GCA_031384945.1 Deltaproteobacteria bacterium | reverse complement strand
GCTCGCAGCGCTGACACGCATCGCTCAGAGCGACGCGCCGGTGCTGCTGCTCGGCGAGACGGGCACGGGCAAAGAGCGCCTTGCCCGCCTTGTTCACGACGAGAGCGCCCGCTCCGCTGGCCGCTTTGTTGCGGTGAACTGCGCCGCATTGCCCGAGCACTTGCTCGAGATCGAGCTGTTCGGCCGCGCATACGCGCACACCGGACGCATCAGCGAAGCCGCTGGCGGCACGCTCTTTCTCGACGAGGTCGACGCGCTCTCGCTGCCGCTGCAAGCGACGCTCTTGCAGGCCATCAAGGCCGGCGACGCGCGCGTCGTCGTGGCCAGCGACGCCGACCTCGACGACGCGCTCGCCGCCGGCCGCTTCAAGCGAGACCTCTACTTTCACCTCGCCGTCTGCGGCGTTGATGTGCCCGCGCTGCGCGACCGCCCGGGCGACGCTGAGATTTTGTTTCGTCACTTCTGGAAGCAACGGGCTGATGCCCGCGCCATCGACGACGCCGTCTTCGCCACCTGCGCCGCCTATGACTGGCCCGGCAACGTGCGCGAGCTGATGAACCTCGTCGAGCGCCTCGCCGTGTGTGCCACCGGCGAGCACATCACCGCCGCCGACTTGCCCGTCTCGTTTCGTCGTTCATCGAAGTCACCAAGTGTACCGCCCGCGGTCGTCGGAAACGCGACCGCCGTCTCGAACGAGCAGGCCGCCCTCGACGAGCTCTTTCAACCGAGCAGCGCCGCCCGCGAGCGCCTGATGTTTCCGGTCAACCTTCCAGACATCCTGCGCGACATCGAGAACGAGTACATCGACGCTGCTCTCGAGCAGACGCGCGGCAACCGCCAGGCTGCCGCCAACATCCTCGGGCTGCAGCGCACCACCCTCGTCGAGAAGCTGCGCCGGCGCGATGCGACGACGACAGCGAAGCCCTCTGACCTCCACACGTTGGCGTGACCATGCTGTCGGCCGCCCTCTATCTCGCCATCGCCGCCGCACCGCAGCTCTCGCTTGAGATGGTCGAGCGCCAGCCGCTCGGCCAAAAGCCCCGCGCCGTCGTCGTTGACGCGCTGCTCGGCCGCGTGGCGTTGCCGGGCGTCGATGCCGCCACGCTGCGGGCGCTGGCCAAGAAGTCGGCGCTGTGCCCGCGCACCGAGCTCGTCGGCACGCACACGGTGCTCTCGTGCACATCGCGCAAGCTCAGCGCCCGCTACGACGGCGGTGCGCTCGTGTTGCGGACGCTGAAGGGTCCGGTCGACGGCGGCGCGCCCCTCACCACCTACGCACCTGAGACCCACGGCTTCGGCGGACCCTGCCCCGGCACCACACCCTCGGGCCGCGGCGAATGCGCCTTTGTGCGCGGCGATGTCCTCACCGCCGTGCTCGAGCTCAAGACGGTGCAGAAGAAGTTGGGACCCGTCTCGTCGCACGCGTCGCTGCGGCTTGGCGACATCGCCTGGCAGGCTGGCGACTTCGAAGCTGCTGCCCGCTACTATGACGACGCTGGCAGCGGTCCGTTCGCGCGGCTCGCGGCGGCGCGCTTGTGCGAGCTGCTCTCGTGCCTCGACGGTCCGTCAGAGCGCATCCCCTTCGACACCTTTGACAGCGCCGGCCTCGACGACCGCATGAAGGCCGAGCTCGCCCTGCGGCGCGCCCGTGCGCTCACTGCCGTGAACAAGCTCGACGAGGCCGTCCACGTGCTCGTCAGCGAGAAGGTGAACGCACCATGTGCGCTCTCGCCGACCACGTGCCGCAAGATCGCGACCGCGGCTTTGTTGGCGCGCAAAGACCACGATGCCGCGGAAGCGCTGAGCCTCGCCCTGTCGCTGCACGACGCTTTTGACGGCGACGGCGCGGTCGACCTCGCCGCCGCTGTCGTCGACCACGTCGAACGCCTCGGCGCGCCCCTCTTTGCCGCCAACGTGTTGGCGTCGACGTCGTCGCAGGTCGAGCCCGGCGCCGTCGACGCCTGGATTCTGCGCTGCGCCGAGCGCTACCTCGACGCCAACGACGACGCCCGCGCCCACGCCGTGGTCGCCTACGCAGACTCTCGCAAGTATCCGCAAGGCAAGAACGCCAAGCGCTGGACCGTCGTGAAGGCTCGCCTCAAGGCACTCGAGACGCCGCCCCCAACGACGACGATCGAGGTCAAGAGC
>JANNAY010000633.1:0-2454 GCA_031384945.1 Deltaproteobacteria bacterium | reverse complement strand
CAGGCGCAGGCGCAGGCGCAAGCACTGACGCGTGAGGCCATCTTGGCAGCGGCGGTCGCGCTCGCCGACGACGCCGACCTCGCCGCCGTCAGCATGCGCAGCGTCGCCCACGCTCTCGGCGTCGAGGCGATGTCGCTCTACCACCACGTCGACGGCAAAGACGCCCTGCTCGGCGGCATGGTCGACGTCGTCTTCGCCGAGGTCGTCGTCGACTTCGCCGCCCCGTGGCGCAGCGCGCTGCACGAACGACAAACCTCGCTGCGCGCCGCGCTGACGCGACACCCGTGGGCGGTGTCGCTGCTCGAGTCGCGCCGCGTGCCGGGCGCAGCGACGTTGCACGCCCACGACGCCCTGATCGGATGTCTGCGTGGGGCGGGCTTTTCACCTGCGTTGGTGGCCCACGCCGTCGCCATCATCGACGCCTACGTCTTCGGCTTCTGCGTGCAAGAGCAGAGCTTGCCCATCGCCGGCGACAACAGCGGCGATGTGGCCGCCGTCGCCGACGACGTCATCGCCGCCAGCGCCGGCGCGCACCCGCACCTGCTGTGGCTGATGACCGAGCACGCGATGAAGCCCGGCTACGCCTTTGCCGACGAGTTCACCTGGGGACTCGCCGCCGTCCTCGACGCCATCGACCGCGCCCACGCCCACGAACAACAGGATCTCTGATGAACGATCTCTCTCGCCGTCAAGCCGCCGTCGTCGCCTGCGTCAGCTGCTTCGTCACCATCGCCGGCGCCGTCATCGGCGTCGCCGCCCCCGACGGCAATGGGGCCGACGCAGGCGTCGCCGTCTTCGGCTGGTGCGTCGTCGTCGTCAGCGACGTCGTCCGCGCCTGGGCGCTGCTCGCGTACTTCAGGCGCGTGCACGAGAGCCTCGCGCTGCTCGGGCTGCTGTTCATGCTCTTGCACGACGCCGTGTTCGCCGCCTCGCTGCCGCTGCTCGTCGTCGCGCCGCACGCGCCGGCCGAGCTGTCGTCGACGCTGCTGTCGCTGCAGACGTCGGCGTTTCACATCGGCTTGTTGTTCTTCAGCGGCCACCTGTTGGTGAACGGCGCGCTGGCGCTGAAAGACAAAGACGTCCCCCGCGTCGTTGGGGTGCTCGTCGTCGTCGCTGGCGTCGGCTACGTCGTCGACAGCGGCGTCCGCGTCTTCGCCGGCGTCACGCCGTCGTGGCTGTCTGCACTGGCGCTGCCGAACACGGTCGGCGAGCTCGCGCTGGCCATCTGGTTGGGCGCACGCGGGGGCCGCAGAGGCTGACCCACCTCTCCTCCCTCTCCACAGCGAGGCTTTGCGAGCGCCCGTGGAGAGGTGGGGTGAGGTCTCAGATCGGCTTTGAGGTGAAGCCGCCGCCGGGCTTCTTCTCGAGCACCGAGAAGCCGCCGTTGTCTTCATGGATCGGCACTTCATCGCGCTGGCCGATCTTGATGTCGTGCTGGCGGCCGCCGTAGCCGCCGAGGGTGCCCCAGCCGCCCGTCGGGTTGCCCTTGGGGTCGAGGGTGCCGACGACGAAGCAGACCTCGACGGCGGCGCCGGGGCGGCCGATGGCGAGGGCGTCGAATTGGGTCTCGAAGCCGCCGTCTGACGAGGTGCCGCCCTCGTGGCCGCCCTTCATCTTGGTCGGCACGTCGAGGTCACCCATGCGCTGCACGCCGATGAGGCGGCCCTGGTATTTGCCCTCGCGGCCGAAGTCGACGGTGCTGCCTTTGTCGTCGTTGCTGCGCTGGAAGACGAAGATGAACTGGTCTTTCCAGTCGTAGTTTTGGTGCAGCGAGGCGGGGGAATGGAACCAGGCGTTCCACGTCACTGGCGTGGCCGTGCCCGCCGTCGCCGGCGCGATCGCCGCCGCGTTCTTCTCGAGAAAGGCCTGCAGGCCCGGGTGCTTGGCCATCAGCGCCGCGAGGTTCGGGTTCGTCTTCTGCAAATGCGAGACGTCGACCTTGCTGGCCTGCGCGCCGCCGCTGACACGAACACCACCAGGACCGTTCACCGTCGTCATGTGCGCTCCTCAAGAGTCGGGAGCGTGCTCGATACACCCGCGGCGCCGCCAACAAAAGGACGACGACGGCGTCGAGGCCGTCGTCGTTGGGTCCATCTGTGCGGTCAGAAGATCCCGCTGTGGCTCATTTGTTGACCGCCTGCTGGGCCTCGCCCTTGAGCTCTTTGGCCTTGCCATCGGCCTGCATCTGCTCGTTGCCGATGGCGGCGCCGACGCGGTTCTTGATGGCGCCGACGACCTCGTCGACCTTGCCTTCGGCGCGGGCCTGCGCCTTGGCAGCCTCTTCTTTGGCCGCGCCCGACAGCTCTTGCGCCTTGCCTTCGGCCTCCATCTGCTCGTTGCCGATGACCTTGCCGACGGCGCCTTTGATCTTGCCGCCGAGCTTCTGGGCCTTGGCTTCACCACGTTTTTGACCGGTGCTCATTGTGTCCTCCAGGGGGTTATCCTGAGAAACAG
>JANNAY010000616.1:0-3256 GCA_031384945.1 Deltaproteobacteria bacterium | reverse complement strand
CCGACGCCGCCCGCCGAGAGCGAGAAGACGCGCTCTTCGGCGGCGACGCTGACGTAGACGTCGAAGCTGCGCTTGAAGCGCCCGTGCCGCACCTGCGCGACGACCTCAGGCCACAACCGCGCGCTCTCTTCGGCGAGCAGCTCTTGAAAGCGCAGGTCTTTGAGCTCATCGCGGCTCTTGCCGAGCAGACGACGACCCTCTTTGTTCGCGTAGTGAATGCGGCCGTCGACGTCGATGACGGCGATGCCGTCGGCGGCGTACTCGAAGAAGTCTTGGTACTTCTTCAGCGCTTCGTTCTGCCGCTCGGCCTGCGCGCGCATCGACTCGATGTGCAGGTGCTGGTCGCGGAAGGTGTCGAAAATACGGGCATTTCGGATGGCGACGGCGCAAGCGGCGGCCACCGTTTGTCCGAACTGCACCTCGTGCGCCGACAGCGCCCGCTTGGGCTTGCTCGAGCGCAAGAAGAGCACGCCGGTGACGCCCTCTTCAAAGACGACAGGAAACAACGCCATCGTGCGCACGCCGCGCTCGATCAGCGACGCCGACACCTTCGACAGCAGCGGGTCGCTGGTGACGTCTTCGATGAGCACGGGTGCCGCGGTCTCGACGCAGCGCTTGACCTCGGGATAGTTGGACAAGCGAATGCGCAAGTCGCGAACGGCGCGGTCTTCTGAGGCGGCGACCATGATGGCGTCGTCGTCGTTGGGGTCGAGCAAGATGATCGAGCAGCGTTCGAGCGCGATGACCTCGGCGATCAAGCGAGAGACCGTGTGCAGGATGAGCTGCATGTCGAGCGACGACGCCAATGTCTGCGTCAGCTCAAGCAGCAGCGCGGCATCGCGCCGCTGGCGGTTGACCTGGGCGAGCGTGCGCGCGGCGCGCAGGTTGGCGTTGGCGCGCGAGAGCGTTTCAACGTCGTTGTCGACGTCGGCGACGAAGTCGTCGTAGCCGTCGGCGAGGGCGCGGGCGATTTTTTCGGTGCGGCCGTCTGTGCCTTCGAGCAGCGCGACAGTGCGCAGCGCCGCGTCAGGACGGTGCTGTCGCACGATCTCGGGCAGCGCCGCGTCGTTGGGATCGCGGAGCTCGGCGTCGACCAGCAGCACCTGCGGCGCCAGCGAGAGCGTCATCTCGACAAGCTCTTCGGCGTCGTGGGCTTCGACGGCGTTCCACCCGTCGCTCCACAGCAGCTCGACGATGCGGCGGCGGCGCTTGGTGTTGGTGGTGGCGACGATGACGACCGGCTTGCCATCGTCGCGAACGACGCGGATGCGGACCTCGGGCGAGGTCTTTTCTTCCTCGAAGCCGAGGGCGTCGTCGGCGTCCGGCTCGCCAGCGCGGTCGGAGTCGTCGTCGGGGGGCGTGCTCACCGCTTCGGTCTACCACGGAGCGACAAGGATGTTGCGCGGGCGTCGTCGACGCGGGCACGATGGGCCGCCTTGACCGAACCCGTCGTCCTGCTCGTCGTCGACACCGCACTCGCCGCTCCCCTGCGCGGCGCGTTGCTCACCCGCACCCCGCCGCTGTCGGTCGAGGTCTGCCCACCCGCAGACGTCGTCGAGCGATGCTCAACCGCGCGGGTCGACCTGCTGATCTTGAGCGCCACCGTCGACGACACTGCCGGCGCACGCCTGCTCGCAGAGGTGCAGGCGTTCTCGTCACCACCGCGTTGCATTGTGGTCTTCGACACCTCTGACGACGAGCGCCGCGGCCAGCTCTCGCGCGTCGGCGCGTGGGAGCACGTGCTCGCCACAGCGCGGCACGACGACGACCATGAATACGATCTGTCGCCGCTGTTGGGTCTCGTCGATCGGCTGCTGCAGAGCGACGCGCGCGACGCCCGCCTCGACGCGCAGGCCCGCCAATTTCGCGCCCTCGTCGAGGCCAGCAGCGACGGCGTCTACATCTTGCGCGACGGCGTCTTCTCGTGGGTCAACAAGCGCTTTCAAGAGATGGTCGGCTACAGCACCGACGAGCTGACCGATCCGGCGTTTCCGATGTCGTCGATCACGGCGCCGGATTCACGGGCGTTTCTCGCCGAGCGCACCCGTCGCGTCGAGGCCGGGCTGCCCGTCGAGCCGCGATACGAATTCGGCGCCATGCGCAAGGGCGGCCGCCGCTTCGACGCCCAGGTCTCGATCGCCTACCTCGACATGGAAGACGGGCGCGCGGGCGCGCTCGGCATCATGCAAGACATCACCGAGCGAAAGTCCTTCGAGCAGCAGCTGCTGAAGAAGAACCGCGAGCTGCAGCTGCTCAACATGCTGTCGGCGTCGGTCAACCAAGCTGTTGCACTCGACGAGACGCTGCGCAGCGGCTGCCGCCACATCCTGTCGATCCTCGGCGCCGAAGCTGCCGGCATCACCCTGCTGGGCCCCGACCGCCGCTCGCTGATTCTGCGCGTCAGCGAAGGACTGCCCGATGACCTTGTGCGCGCCGTGGCCGACGTGCCCCTCGAGAGCAACACGCTGCTGGCGAACTGCGTCAAAAATGGCGAGGTCGCCGTTGTCGACGACGTCAGCAAAGACCCCCGCATCGGCCTCGGCGCCGTGCGCGACGCCGCCTGGTCGGCCGCGATCGTGGTGCCGCTGAAGGCGCGCCGCAAAAACGAAAAAGACGCCAACTCTGACGTCGTCGGCGCCGCCTTTGCGTTGTTGTCGAAAGGGCGCGCTCCCACAGAGGCCGACCGCGATTTGATGATCGCCATCGGCAATGTGCTCGGCAACGCCGTCGAAAAAGCGTCGCTGCTCGAGGCCGAGATGAACGCGGTCAAGAAACTCGTCGCCCTCGACGAAGTGGCCGTCGGCCTCGCCTCAACCCTCGACGCCGACGAGGTCGCCCTCACCGTCGCCCGATCGACGCACCGGCTGTTTGGCGCTGTGCGCGTCCTGATCGCGCGGCTCGATGCCCAGTGGAACGAGAGCGGCCCGTTCTTTCTGCCGGTGCACGTGCTCGACGACGGCGAGCCAGTGCCTGTGGGCCTGCCCATCCCGCTCGACGACACGATCATGGGCTTGTGCCTCGAAGAGCGCCGGCCCGTGCAGCGCATCCGCCCCAAAGACGGCGGTGACGTCAGCATCGACCCGCTCGACGGCCGCGTCGTCAAGGTGCTGCCCTATGAGCAAGACCTGTTTCGGCAGGGCGTGGGGCCAGCCGACGCACGGCCCAAATTTGACGTCCAAAAAACCCGCAGCGCCCGCAGGGCGGGCGAACCCGCGACAGCGCCGCGCGTGCGGGGGGCCCGGCGGGGGGGGGCGGG
>JANNAY010000606.1:0-2384 GCA_031384945.1 Deltaproteobacteria bacterium | reverse complement strand
GGTATCCGTCCGGCGAACCGCGTCTTCCCGCGCCTTGCGCCGACTGCGAACCTACGACCCGATGGGGCGGCTTCGGCCGATCAGCGACCGCTCTGCGAGCAACGCGACGACGTCGTCCCGCATCCGCGTCGTGGCCCACCGCAGCGGCGACAGCTCGATCATCTCGTCCTTCGGCCACGTTGGGATGAGGAGCAGCACCTCGTGCAAGTACGCCAGCGGATTGACGTCGTGCAGCGCGCAACTCGCGATGAGGCTCACGCAAGTCGTGTTCGCGCGGATGCCGCTGTCGCTGCCGCAGAAGAGCCAGTTTTTCCGGCCCACGACCTCACGGCGCAGCTCGAGCTCGCTGATGTTGTTGTCGAGGCGGAGCCGTCCGTCGTCGAGAAACCGACGCAAGCCGACGCGTTGGTTGTCGAGGTAGTTCAGCGCCTTCGCGAGGCGTGACTCCGGATCGATGCGCGCTCGTTCTTCCGTGGCCAAGCGATCGAGCGCTGCGAGGATCGGTTGGGCGAGGTCGCGGCGCCGAAGGGTGTCGACGACGCCGTCGTCGTTCTTCGCCGCGGCATGCGCCTCGTAGAGCATGCCGATGAGACCGATGGCGACGACGGCAGCGGCGCGGTCGCTGGTGGTGAGTGCATCAAAGAACATGCGTCGGGCGTGCGCCCAGCACGTGACCTCGACGTAGTCGGACCGCCGGTACAGCTCGTGGAAGATGCTCGACGCGTCGGAGATCATCGGTATGCCAGGAGGGAAGCCGGCCAGCAGCGTGGCGACGTCGTCGCCGTCGGCGTTGCCGTCGATGCTGGCGAACAACACGTGCAAGCGGGCGGCGCAGACGACGAAGAAGCTGTTGCGGCGACACTTCTCGGGAGCGCGAACGAGGATGCCGGTGGCGTCGGTCGCGATCCACGGCGCGTGTTGTCGAGCGTGGTCCCACATCGCTTGCACGATGAGCTCGAGCTGCGGCGTAACCGTCGAGATCGAGTCCCACAGCGTCGAGCGCGCGAGGCGAATGCCATCGCGCGTGAACATGCGCTCTTGGCGATGGAGCGGGATGTGGTCGGCGTACTTGGCGACGATCACCGATGCGAGAAGCAGCGGCCCGATCAGCCCTTTGGGTGTTGCCGTCGGCAGCGTCGGCGCGCGGACGATCTCGACGTCAGGAACAGAGTCGTCGTCGACGCGGGACGGGTCGTCGAGCGGCGACTCCGGCTGCTTGTACTTCGGGTAACGCACCAGGACCCGCACGATGTGCGCAGGGCGGCGCTCAAAGATGACGGCCGTGTCCTCGCCGATGCGCTCCAACAACTCACCACCAGGTGCCAGGCGCTCGGCAGGCTCGATGACCACTTCTTCGTCGACGATCTTGTTGGGTCGACGGCCGTGAGGGGTCTTCTTCTTCTCTTTGTTCTTGTCCTTGGCGGTCTCGGTCGTCGAGGACGTGTCCGTCGACTCGTTACGCACGCGCTCGAGGACCGCTTCAGCTTCATCGACGTCGCCGGTCTTCTGCAGCTCGGCCATGCCCTCGAGCAGCGCGAGGATCGACAGCTGCGCCTTCGGCGCCTGCTCGCGCTTGGGTCCGATGGTGTTGCGACGCAGGCGTTCGAACTCGAACGCGAGCTTGTCGTAGACCTTCTTGATCGCCGCGAGATCCTTCTGCGTGGCCGCGAGTTCTTCTCGCGTCGCCGCGAGGTCTTTCTTGATCTGCTCGTTCTCAGCAGCGAGAGCGTTGGCGTCCATGCACACGCAGTATCGGTGATGACGTCGTCATCGTCCTTGAAATCACGGCTTCTTCATCCACTTTTTCGCCGCCGCCTTCGCCGCATGCGCCACCGCCTTCGGCGTCGGCTGCATCTGCGTCGCCGTCTTCATCGGCGCGCCATCGAGCAAGCGCGCGAGCGCCGAGAATTCCATCACGACGCGCTTCGCTCCGTCCGGGATCTCCGGCAACGCCGCGGCGTCGTCGTCCCAGCGCTTGTAGAGCAGACACACGCCGTTCCCGTCGCGCCACATCAGCTTCACCTTGTCGCGTGCAGGGTTGACGAAGACGAACAGCGTGTCGCCCCGTGTCGGGTCCTCGTCGAGCCGCTCGATGACGAGCGCCGCGAGCGAATCGAAGGAGCGGCGCATGTCGACCGGCGTCGCGCACAACATCACGCGCATTCTCGACGGAATCATCGGAGCACCGCGAGCAAACGCCGGAGCGCGTCATCGTCAAAGTCGGCGGCGACGCGCACCACGGTGCCGCTGTCCAGCACGACCTCGAACATCGACGATGCGCGCGGCGGCGGAACGGTGACGACCTCGGTGAAGACCGGCGCGATCTGCGTCTTCGCCGCTCTCTGTCGCTTGGCCTTCGCTTCCTTGGCTGCCTTCGCCGCGGC
>JANNAY010000553.1:0-1809 GCA_031384945.1 Deltaproteobacteria bacterium | reverse complement strand
ACGACGCGACCTCGGCGATCCACGGCGACATCGGCGTCGCCGGCGTCGACTGGTGGGACAACGAGACCGCCGGCGTCCCCGGCGATTGGGTCATCCGCGCCGTCGTCGAGACCGACATGCCGCTCGACGACGCCGCCTGCCGCTTTGCCGCCGTCGTCGCCGAAGGTGAAGGCGAAGGCGAAGGTGAAGGCGACGCAGGCGAAGGCGAAGGCGAAGGCGAAGAAGGCGAAGGCGAAGAAGGCGAGGGCGAAGAAGGCGAGGGCGAAGACGGCGTCGTCGTCACCTCCATCGTCCCCGCCTCCGCCGCTGCCGGCGCCAGCGTCGACGTCGTCGTCCTCGGCGCGGGCTTCGCAGATGGCGTCACCGTCCGCGTCGGCAGCGAAGCCCTCGACGCCGTCGTCGTCAGCAACGCCACCACCATCCAGGCCCGCACCCGCGGAACGCTCGGCGTGGGCACCTACGACGTCATCGTGCAAAACGGCGCCGACATCTTCACCTTCCCGAGCGGCTTCACCGTCACCCCCGTCGACCTCGTCGCCGAAGGAGAAGGCGAAGACGACGGCGCCCCCGGCGGCTGCGGCTGCAACAGCGTCGACCGCGCAGGCATCAGCGTCGTCGTCGTCGCGGCCCTCGCTCTGAAGAAAAGAAGAAACGAAAAGAAAAAACCCTCTCCCCTGCTTTGAGGGGAGAGGGTCGCCTCCGGCGGGGAGAGGGTCTCAGGCGGCGCGCATGTGGCGGTACGCGCACGACTCAGCGGCCAGGCGCGAGCCGAGCAGACCCCAGACGGGCATGACGTCGGCGGCGGTGGCGACGGCGCCAGCGACCTTGTCCGTCGTCGCGATCACGCCCGGAACCGTGCCCTTGATCTTGTCGGTGATGGGGCCGACGAAGGTCGCGAGCTTCGCGGTGTTCTCGTTCAGCTGCTGCATGATTTGCGCGAGCACGCCCTGGGCAGCGCCAGCGCCCGTGGCGCCCGCGAGCTGCGTCATCTTCGCCAGGCCGTCTTTGCCGTATTTCTCCATCAACGTCTGCATCAGGTTGCCACCACCCGTCAGCGCATTGTCGGTGAAGGGAACGGCCAATTCCATGACGGCGTAATACGTCAAAATGTGCCGACCCGCCGGCACACGGTTGAACATCGCGATCTTCTCTTGCACCGTGCCGGGAAAGAGCTTCGAGATGGCATAGGCGAGGCCGAGGCCCTTCAGCGCCGCGTCGGTGGCCTGCTGCGGGTCCGACTCGAAGCGGTTCGGGTTCGAGGTCGACGACCCGAAGAAGAGGCCGAAGGCGCTCTTGATGCCTGAATAGACGGCGATGCCCTTGTCGCCGGTGTCGAGGGCGTCGAGCACCCACAGCGCCTCTTGCACGTCTTCTTCACGCGACAGCTGGTACGCCGCGTCGACCTGCTGGTTCGTCGCCGACGGAATCACCGTGCGGCAGGCGTCGCCGAAGGTCTGGTAGAAGCCCATCGGCTCAACACCCGGCACCGCTGAAAAGATGGCGTTGCACATCTTCACACTGTAGTCGTCGTTCTTGAAACGGCCCATCAAATGGTCAAGATCTTCACGCGGCATGGTCTCTCCTCCTCTAAAATGAGACGAGCAACCCGTCTCGGTTGAACAGCCAAGAAATCAGCGGCGCGGCTTCTTCCGATCCTTCGGCGGCGGCGTGCCCTTCGGCGGCGGCTTCTTCGGCGGCGGCAGCGGCTTCGTCACCACAGGCGGCGGCGGCTTCGTCACCACAGGCGGCGGCTTCGTCACCACACGCGGCGGCGGCGGCTTCGTCACCACAGGCGGCGGCGGCGGCGGC
>JANNAY010000544.1:0-4053 GCA_031384945.1 Deltaproteobacteria bacterium | reverse complement strand
CGGTCGTGCTTGGCGACGACGGTCTGACGATCAACGACACGGTCTATACACAGCATTGGCTCAACACAGTGCGTGGCCTCGAGCACCTCATCGAGGTCTTTGATCCCGAAACCACCAGCATTACCGTGAACGTCGAGGGTCTCGTTCCTTATCTCGATACTGAAGATGCCGTGGTCTTGCGAGACGATGAAGGCAACGAAGCCATGCGCCGTTCTGCCGCTGCTCATCGATCCCATCGTGACCACCGCGACGACGGTCGTCAGCAGCGAGTCGCCGGACGCCGATTTTTTCGGCGGCGCTCTCGCCGTCGGTGACGTCGCGGGTGACGCGCGCCCTGAGGTCGTCGTCGGACTGCCCTTCGACAGCGACGACCAAAACGCTGAGGGCTCGATCGTCGTCCTCTCTCCCGACAGCAGCGGTGCGTTGACTTTCTTCGCCTATCGCAACTTCTCGCTGCGCAACCTGCCCGAGGCCATGTGCGGTCGCTCGCTCGCCGTCGGCAACGTCGACGGTAACGTGGGGAACGAAATCATCGTTGGTTGCCCTGGGGCCTCGGACCTCAGCGACAACGACGGGACCATCCTGATCTTCGTCGGGCCGGGTGTGCCGCTGTCGCCGACGATTCGCTTGAACGATGACACTCCGACGAGCGGCTCGAGTCGACTGGCCGATACGGGCGGGCTCGCGCTGCAGGACCTGCGAACTGGCGGCAACGGCCTCGACGTCGTGGCGACGAAGACGGGCGCCTTGCTGACATACGACCTGGCCGTCAATCTGACGCCAGCGGTGACGTCGATCAGCTCCGCCGGACTTCGACCCCAGGTGGCCGCAATGAAGCTCGGTAAGGATGTCGTCGTCGGTCGCCTCAGCTCGATCCAGATCGTCAATTTCAACCCCACTGTACCGGTGGCTGGCGCGACGTTCGCAACCGCTAGCAACGGCACCAACAACGCCTCTCGCGTCGCGGCCGCCGACATCGACGGCGACGGCGATGACGACATCGTCGTCGGCGCACCCTTCGCGAACAGCGGCGACGGCGTCTTCACCGTCGTTCGCAGCGACAGCGGCACCAGCTTCACGACCCTCGGCACCATCAACGGTGTGCCTGGCTCCACCGAGGGCGTCGGCGCCTCCGTCTTCGCCGGCGACCTCAACCGCGACCGTCGTGCCGACTACGGCTTCTGCTCCGTCGGAACGACCACTGTTGCGGGGCGCTGCAACTTTTTCGGTGGCGAGCCGCCCTCAGGCGCTCTCGATGGGCTGGTCAGACTGACGATCACGGATCCGACGTCGAACCTCGGCTTCGACCAGACCAACCCGGTCGCTGGCGATTTCGCCGGCGATGGCGCCGCCGACCTTGTCCTCGCCGAGCCCTTCGCCAACTTCAGCGTCGGTCAGGTGCAAGAATTCCCGGCGACAATGTCGACCCTGAAGAGCTCGAGCTTCGCCCGGCCGCGCGGCGCGCAGACCAATGGTCTTCTCGGCCGCGACTTCATCGCTGTCGGCGACGTCAACCAAGACGGCGCCGACGATGTTCTGACCTCAGAGCCGGGCTTCAAGGTCAACGGCGTCACCGTTGGCGCGCTCAAGCTCTTCCTCGGCGGCCCGTCGATGGACATCAATCCAGATTGGACCGTGCCTGGCATTCAATCGCCGATCACCGTCGTCGGCAGCAGCGCCGTCATCGGCAAGTTCCGTGGACCGAGCCAACCCCCTTCGATCGCCATTCAGGTGGGTGGGACGGTTCGGGTCTTTCACGCCGTCGCGAACGGCGTTCCTTCGAGCACCAACCTCAACGCTCCCAGCCAGACGATCACCCCGCCGGGCATGAACGGGACCATCACCTCGCTGGCCAACGGCGGAAACATGGTGGGCACCCTCGGCGACTCGCTCGTCATTGGAGCACCCGCGAAAACCGGCAGCGGGCAGGTGTTCGTTTTCCGCAGCCAGGGCAGCGCCGGGCTCGTCTCGACGCCGACGCAGACGTTGCTCGAATCGTCGACGACGTGCCCCAACGGGTCAGGCTTCGGCGCGCAGGTCGCGAACGTCAAAGACGTCGACAAAGACAACGGCGTCAAAGACGACCTCGTCGTCACGGCCGACACTTGCGGGCCGTCGGGCAGCGTGAACCGTGGTCGCGCGTTTCTCTTCACCGGCGGCGCGTCGGCGGTGTCGGCGACGTCGTGGAGCTTCGACGGCCCGAGCGACAACGCCGACTTGCGCGTCGTCGCCGCATTGGGAGACGTCAACTGCGACGGCGAAGACGACTTCGCGCTCGGCGCCCCTGGCTTCAGCGCCGACAACGGCAAGGTCTGGATCTTCCTGGGCGCGACGGCGGCGAACACCCTGCCGTCGACGGTCGAGTTCACGAGCTTCGCTGGCGGCGCCAACGGGCGCTACGGCGCGGCCATCGCGGGTGGGAAAGACGTGAACCGTGATGGCTGCTCCGACTTCATCGTCGGCGCCCCGAACTACTCAAACGACGTCTCGACGCCCAATGAGGGCAAGGTCTACGTGACCGCGGGCGCGCCGACGGCGGCAGCCTTGTTCACGCTGCAGACGTCGTCGGGAAACTGTGCTGCATGTCAGGTCGGGGCCGCCGTGGGCATGGGCCGCTTCGACGCGATCGGCGCCACCTTTGACCGCGGCTTCGAAGACGCCGTGTGGGGCGCGCCCGGGGCCGAAGACACCAGCACCGTCAACGAAGGCGTCGTCGTCGTCCGCGTCGGCACGTGGTGACCCTCCGACTCATCGCGACAGAGAAGGGCGCCCCCGCGGCGCCTTTCTCTTTTCCGTGAGTTGACCCGACCCAGCGTCCCGCGCGATCCATGGAGGCGGAGGAAACACCGATGCCCTACGCCCCCGACGACAACGCCAGCCTCGACGCCCTCGTCGACCACGCCGAATCCGTCGCCGCCGGCCTCGCCGCCGTCGACGCCTTGAAGGCCCTCGACAAGGACTGGCTCGCGCTGCTCACCGACCTCAAGGCGGCGCGCGAAGAGCAAGAGCAGAAGCGGTTCGAGCTGTTGAAGGCGAGCCGCAAGGTGCGCGTGCTCGATCGCTTCTTCGATCGCGCGGTGTCGCAGCTCGCGCGCCAGGCGCAGGCCGACGCTGGCGGTGTCGACAAGCCGCCGTACAGCACGCTGTTCGGCGCGGTGAAGAGCAAAGACATCCTCGCGATGGGTCCCGAGAAAGCCGTCGCCGTCGGCGCGCTGCTCGCCGAGAAAGCGAAGGGGCTGCAGAACGCCGACAACACCGTCCGCCTCGCCAGCGCTGTCAAAGACGCCGCCGGCCCGCTGGCCGACGCGCACGCCGCCCGACAGAAGGCCAAAGAAGCCGTGCTCGTGCTGGCCGTGAAGCGCCAACAGCTCAGCGCGCGCCTCGGCGCGCTCGCAGCCCTGACGCAGGTCGGCATCCTCACGGCGTTTCCGGGCGACAGCGAGCTGGTGCGGGCAGTGCTCTCGATCGAGCGCGGCGAACGAGACCAGAAACGCGAGAGCGACGATCCGCCGACGCCAGCACCCACGCCCGAAGGCTGAGAGCACCAGCAACGCAAACGCAGCGGGCCTGCTTCCCTGTGGGGAGCAGGCCCGTCGCGCTGTCAGAGCGGGCACTCCCACCGTGGGAGCAGCGCCGCTCAGCCGCCAGACTCAGCCGCCGTGCTTCTCGGCGAAGGGGTCGCCCTTCTTCGAGAAGACGGTCAGCGCCTCGCGCTGCGCGAATTCGTCGTCTTCGCGGGCGACGACGGTGATGACGTTGACGCCGGGCTTGAGCTTGACGGTGTGCACCATCTGCAAGTCGGTGGGACCGCCGCCCTTGTTGGGCTGCAAGCGCTGGTAGTGCACCTTCTGGTCGCCGACGAAGACGTAGGTGTCGTTGACCTTGCCGTCGTCTTTGATGTGGGCTCTGACGTCGAAGCTGTCGCCATCGACGACGATGGATTCGCCGATGTCGGCGCCGCCCGTGTCTTCGAAGGTGATGGTCGGCGGATCGCGTCCGTAGACGAGCGAGAGGCCCGTCTGCGCGCCGTCGGCCAGCTTGCCCTTCGCAGCG
>JANNAY010000494.1:0-1757 GCA_031384945.1 Deltaproteobacteria bacterium | reverse complement strand
AGCGCACCGAGCGCGTCCGCTTTCCGTCACCGTTGCAGCGTTGGGTGCTCGCCCACCGAAGTGGCTGGCAGAGCTTCATCGCCGCGATGGTCGGCGGCGTGCAGGTCTTCGTCGTCGGCGCCTGGCGCATCATCCGCACCTGGTTGACCGGCTTCGACGCCGCCCGCCGCGGCCACGCCTGGCTCTTCAAGCGCGAGATTGATCGGCTGGCGGTCGCGCGGCCGACCGTCGACGTCAGGCTCGACGAAACGATCGGCGCGCAGCTGCATCCCGGCCGGCCAGCGCGCGAGGTGTTGCCCTCGCCCGCCGACGTCCCGCTGGGTGAGCTGCGCGCCCGCGTCGCCGGCGCCCGCGGCGGCGTCGTCGCCGTCTGCGCGCCCCGGGGTGGCGGCAAGAGCACGATGTTGCAAG
The DNA here is from genome assembly GCA_031384945.1 of Deltaproteobacteria bacterium. Taxonomy (GTDB): domain Bacteria; phylum Myxococcota; class UBA727; order UBA727; family VGSZ01; genus VGSZ01. The sequence continues at coordinate 1,346 of JANNAY010000494.1, read as the reverse complement.
CGCTGCTGCGCGAGCAGCCAAAGGCGCTGCTGGTGCAATGCCGGCCGCAGACGACCGCCGCAGACGCCGCCGCCGCCTACGACGCCGCCGGGGCGGTGCCCCCCCTCGTGGTCGTCGAAGACGCCGAAGTGCTCGTGCAACCCAGCATGGGCGGCCTCGCCGTCTTCGACGCTGTGCTCGAGGTCGCGCACGCCCGATCGCGCGGCGCGGTCTGGGTCTTCGCCATCGACGCCATCGTTTGGAGCTTCTTGCGCCGCGCCCGTGAAGGCCGCCACCTCTTCGACGACGTGCACGCGCTGCAGCCGTGGAACGACACGCAGCTCGGCGCGCTGTTGGTGCAGCGTGCCGAGCAGAGCGGACAGCGGGTGACCTTCATCGATCTGCTCGAGCGGCCACTGGGCGCTGACGGCGATGTCGATGACGAGCAGCTCGCTGCGCGGCGCGCCAGCTACTTTCAAATGATGTGGGACCACGCGCGCGGCAACCCCGGCCTCGCGCTCGAAGCGTGGCGCACGGCGCTGGTCCGGGGCGACGACGGGCTCTTGCACGTGCGCCCGCTGCGGCCACAAGACGGCCGGCTCGAGGCGCTGCCCGACACCAGCCTCTTCATCTTGCGCGCTGTGTTGCAGCTCGCGCCCGCCTCGGCCGTCGACATCGAGCGGGCGACGCGGCTCGGCCTCGCCAACGTTGAGAGCGTGCTGCGCGCCGGCCGCGTCGAGGGATACCTCGTCGTCGACGACGACGGCCGCGTCAGCGTCTCCTGGGCCTGGCTGCGCACGATCAACCTGCTGCTCGAGCGGCGTCACCTGCTGGTGGATGGATGAGCACGAACCGCGTTTCCTTCGTCGTCGCTGTCGTCGCTGTCTTCGCCGCCGCGCCCGCTGCCGCGCAAGACGCGCCCGACTTCAACCGCCTCGCCGAATTCGTTCGCTGGGGCGGCGTGGCAGCGTCGGTGCCCATCGTCTTTGGCGCGATGTTCTTGATCAGGCTGATCGAGAAGGTCGGCGATCGCCTGAGCGCGCGGTTCTCGAACCGGCGCCCGACGATCCAGAAGGTGCAGACCACGCTGCGCTTTGCGCTCTACATCGCGGCCCTCGTCGTCGCCGTCGGCCTCAGCGTGCGCCTCGATCCCACGGCGTTGACCGTCATCGGCGGCGCCCTCGCCTTCGCCGTCGGCTTCGCGCTGCGCGACCTCGTCGCGTCGTTCATCGCCGGGCTCACGATCATGTTCGATCGGCCGTTTCAAGTCGGCGACCGCGTCGCTTACGGCGGCGAATACGGAGACATCCTCACCATCGGCCTGCGCAGCGTCCGCATGAACACGCTCGGCCACAACATCATCACCA
>JANNAY010000485.1:0-2788 GCA_031384945.1 Deltaproteobacteria bacterium | reverse complement strand
GATCGAGAGCTGCAGGTCGGTGATGTGACCGTTGGGCGCCGGTGAACTGCTGATCGAGCTGCCGTCGCAGGCGAACGCGCCCGCGCTGCCGAATGCGGCGCCGAACACGGCGAGGGTGGTGGTGAACAACGCGAGCGGGCGGAGCCAGATGTTCATGAAGGAAGCGTATCGGCGTGGACCGCCGCGCGCAGGAGGCGAGACAGCCGTGACAGCGTGGGCACTTCTGGAGGTCCCGATGAGAAAATTCACAGCGCTGCTGGTCTCGGTCGTCGTCGTCGTTCTCGCTGGTTGTCCCGATGCCATCGCCGAGGGCAAGGCCAAGATGAACTCTGAGCGCGACAAGAACGCGCAGCCCGCCCCGCCGCCCGCCGAGTGATCCGCAGGGCTGTGATCAGCGGCTGATTTCGTGGGAGACAACGGCATGTTCGCTGCCGTCGTCTCTCTCGTCGTTTGTGCCGCGCCCGTGCTCGTCGATGCGACGGTCGGCTTCAAAAAAGCCGACGTCGTGTTCGTCGCCGTCGACGGCGCCAACCTCAGAGCCACCGCCGACATCAAAGGCGCCCTCGTCGCCGTCGTCGACTTCGGCGCCGCCGTCACCGTCGTCGACGCCGGACCCGTCGTCGACCTCTTCGACATCAAGAACCGCTGGTACCAGGTGAAGACGGCCCAGGGCGCCGGCTTCGTCTTCGGCAACGTCGTCAGCAACCTCGCCGGCAGCGGCAACCTCGACGACGACAAGGCTGTCGAGCGCTGGGCCGTCGCCGCCAGCTCGACAGCGCCCGTGCTGCGCGTGTTTTCGGGCGACGACGCCCACGCCATCGCCAGCCGCGACCTCGACAAAGGCGTCGTCAGCGTCTTCGACGTCGGCGCCGTCGACGGCCGCGGCTTCGTTGGCGTCCGCGTCTGCGCCGCCGCCAGCTGCGTCGACCGCGCCCACACGCTGCTGCGCAACGAGGTGCGCGTCGTCGTCGAGCAGGCGTCGGCGCCCGAGGTCGCGCCGAAGCTCGTCGTCACAAAGGCCCTCGTCGAAGCCGCGCTCAACAACGCCTACGACGTGAAAGTTCGCCCTGCGCTGACGGCCGATCAGCTGACGGCGTTCTTTGCGCGCAACGGCTGCAACGCCGTCGCCGACCTCGACAGCGACGAAATGGGCCAGGCGCGCTCGCAGCCCGCCTGCCACGCCAAAGACTTTTCGCAGAACTGCTCGGCCGACAGCTTCGACTGCGACAGCCAGCAAGACGCCTGCGAAGAGCGCTGCGGCGATCGCTGTGATGGGTGTCAGGCGAAGTGCGGCGGCACCTGCGACGCCTGCACCGCCAAGTGCACCGACGCGCTCTGTCGTCGAGCTTGCGCGAAGTCGCGGGGCCAGTGCTTCACCGCTTGTCTCGACCCCGTCGCCGCGTGCCGCACGGCCTGCGAGCCCGCCGCCACGCGCTGTTGGGAAGCCGGACGCAGCCGTGTGCAGAGCCAGTGCAACTGCTCCGCCGACGCCGACGACCTGAAGCAGCAGTCACCGTGGTGTCAAGAACGCTGCGCCGAGCAGAACCAGTGATCCCCCTGCGTCGTCGTCGAGCGATCAGCGCAGCAACTCAGGGATGCGCAAGCGGTAGAGGCGCGCGTCGTCGTCGGAGAAGCAGCAGAAGACCACGCGCTGCAACGACGCATGCTTCAGCAATCCCGCGCCCACGGTGCTGATGGCGATGGCCGCCGCGCGCTGCACCGGAAAACGAAAGATGCCCGTCGAGATGCACGGAAACGCGACGGTGACGCAGCCGGCGGCTACCGCGACGTCGAGGGCGGCCGCGTAGCAAGAGCGCAGCTGCGCATCGGCGCGATCGCGGCTCTCGTCGTCTTCGTCGTCGGGTCGTGGCCACACCGGTCCGACGGCGTGGGCGATGTGCTTCGCCTTGAGCTTGAAGCCCGGTGAGAGCTTGACCTCGCCGGTCTTGGCGCCGCCGAGGTTGCGACAGAAGTTGGCGAGCTCAGGTCCTGCTCGGCGGTGGATGGCGCCGTCGACGCCGCTGCCGCCGAGCAGCGACGAGTTGGCCGCGTTGACCACGCAATCCACAACCAGGGTTGTGATGTCGCCTTTCATCACCGCCACGCGCCCGCCGAAGAAGACGTCTTCCATCAGAAGCTGGCCTCGGCGCCGAAGACAGGGAGAATGGGAAGTCCAGGAAATCCCTGAATCACAGTAAAGTTGTAGTTGTACTGAAAGAACTCAAAGTTCGAATTGTTCGTGACGTTCTGCAGGTCGAGGTAGAGACCGAGAGACCAGGTGTCGAAGGTGATCTTCTTGTCGACGCGGGCGTCGACCTGGAAGAAGGGGGGCAGGCGGCCCTGCCGGGGCGCCTGAGAGACGCGGTCGTAGCGCGAGTCGTCAGCGTCGAAGATGCCGCCCTGGGCCAGCGTGGCGGGATTGCCGCTGACGTAGCGCATGGCGCCGCCCAGCTCGAAGCCCCATGGCAGCTGCGACGAAATGGCGATCGACAAATTGTGGGTCTGATCGAGCTCGGTTGAGCGCCAGCCGATGTCTTCGGCGTTGTCGACACCGACTGGTTTGTCTTGTCGCTCTTCACTTCTCAAGATGGTGTAAGAGATCCAACCGAAGAGGCCCTCGTCGAGGCGCTGGCGGATGAGCAGCTCGGCGCCGTAGGCGCGTTCGTGGCCGATGGATTGAATGCGCGGACCGCTCGCCAGCAAGAAGCCGATGGGCGAGCCGATGGGCTCGGCGAGGTCGTCGGCGAAGCGGTAGAAGGCCTGGACGTCGTCGTCGAGGGCGCGGGAG
>JANNAY010000466.1:0-2029 GCA_031384945.1 Deltaproteobacteria bacterium | reverse complement strand
GCCGCACCCGGCGTCGACGTCGGATCCGCTGCAGCCCACAGCGCCCACGTCGTCGTCGTCGTCGTCGTCGTCGTCGCCGTCGTTGGACGCGGAGCCGCACTCGTCACGCTTGCTGCGAGGTGCCACTTGAGCCGCTTCATTTCTCGCCGTCATCCTACCCCCAACGTCGACGCCGACATCGAAGACGGCGAGCGACGCACCCAGCGCTTGTTCGACGGCGGCGACGCCGACCCCGAAGACATCGCCCGCGGCACGACGTGGCGCACGCTCGGCGACGACGCTGCGCTGCGGCTCGATCCCGAGCTGGCGCGCAGCGTCGACCCGTGGCCGAGCGACCCGCGCGAGCGCTGGACGCCGCAGGACCACTTTCCCAACGGCGGCCACGGCGACGCCTATGGCTGGGACTTTCGCGTCGGCGGCGCCGCGCCCGCTGGCGATGACCGCGATCCCGAGGCGGCCTGGGACCTCGACGAGAACTCGACGTTCTTCGGCGAAGAATTCGGCGGCGGCGACCACAACATGCGGCGCAGCGTCGAGCCGCAGGTGCGGGCGCAGAACCGCGGTCCGAAGGGCTGGGTGCGCAGCGATCAGCGCATTCACGAAGACGTCTGCGAAGCCGTCGCCGGCATCGACGTCGACCTCAGCGACGTCGAAGTCGCCGTCGACCACGGCGAAGTCGTCTTCACCGGCACAGTGCCCGATCGCTTGTCGCGCTTTCGCCTCGAGCAGCGCGCGCTGGCCGTGAAGGGCGTGCACGAGGTCGACAACCGGCTGCGGCTCACGCGGCATCCGACGACAGCGACCTGGCGCTGAATCCCCGTTCAGTGCGTGCTAGGTGAAGGCATGTCTGGCTGGCGACAGCGACTGCCGCGCCTCGTGCCCCTCGCCGACGACGACCTGCGCTTCGTCAGCCTCGCCGTGCGCGCCCGCGATCGCGCCGCCGCGGTGCAGCTTGAGCTGTTGGCGCACGGCGCGCGCACGTTTGCTGAATTGCTCGACCACGCCAGCGAACGCGCCGTCGACGAATTCGCCGCCGGCGTCGCCCCCGGCGTCTTCGACCTCGCCGACGATGTCGCTGGCGCAGGCGCTGTCGTCGACGTCGACGTCGGCGAAGTCCCCAACGACTTGTGGCGGGCCGGCGAGCTCGTGCGCGCGATGGGGCTGTCGGCGGTGCCGACGTCGGCGCTGCTGTGGCCGTCGCGCGATGTCTGGTGGGCGCGCGCCGAGCTGCTGTCGGGCCTGCGCCACGCCGAAGACAACGACTGGGTCGACCTGCGCCGCGGCATCGCTGCCGAGATCGGACGGCGTCGTGCGCGGCGCTTGCCCCTGCCTGCCGCCGGCTCGCTCGACGGCGTCGACGAGTTGCCATTGAAGCGACAGCGGGCGGTGCAGGCGCTCGCCGCGGTGCGTCCGCCGCTGCCAGCCGAGTGGACCCTCGACGACGTCGTCGCCGAAGAAGCCCACATCTCGCACGACGGCAAAGAGGCGTTTCGCTACCGCGAAGGAAAGAAGTTCGTCCGCGTGTTGGTCGCTGATGTCGCAGCCGGCCAGGTGGTCTTCGATCCGCCGCATCCGTCGCGCGGCTTTCTGCGGCGCGCCGTCGAGCGCTTTCTCGACGTGCTCATGGGCGTCGTCGAGCTGCCCGGAATCGACGGCGTGCTCGTCGATCGCGGCACGCTGTTGGCCGACGCCCTCGTCGCCATCGCCGGCGCCGCCCCCAACGTCGCCGACGACGCCCGCGAAGAGCGCGTCGTCTGGCGCGTCGGCGGCGCCTCAGGAGCGCGGGGCCGCGGCTCGCGGCCAGAGCTGTCGGCGCACGTGCAGCGGCTGCAAAAGAACGGCAAGTGGAGCGCGGGCACCTCAACGCCGGTGCGCTTTCACGAGGTCATGCGCGGCCAACACGGCGCCGATGCCCACGACAGAAAAATCGCCGACGCCGCCGGCGCCACCAGCGGCACCGTCTACGCAGCCCCCCTCACCCTCGCCGTCGGCCGCGCCCTCGTCGGCCACGCCCGCGTGCGCGACGATG
>JANNAY010000457.1:0-4904 GCA_031384945.1 Deltaproteobacteria bacterium | reverse complement strand
AGAAGAGCTTCGCGCGACGAACGCGGCCGCGCTGCACGACGTCAATCTTCTCGATGCGGGGCGAGCTGAGCGGGAAAATACGCTCGACGCCCTGGCCGAACGACATCTTGCGCACGATGATCGTGCCGCGGTTGCCGCCGGCGCGCTTGGAGATGCAGACGCCTTCGAACGACTGCACGCGCTCTTTGTCGCCTTCCAAAATGCGGAAGTTGACGCGGACGGTGTCGCCGGGGCGGAAGTCGGGGAGCTTGCGCAGGTAGCCGGCTTCGATTTCTTGGATGATGGGTGACTTCATGACGTCGTGATCTCTCAAAGTTTGCGACGGGTTGGCAGGGCGAACCTGCAGAACGATCGTCGGGAAGGTGCCGGCGTTCCGCCGGTAGAGCTTCCTGATTCGCGGCAAGGAAACCTCGCTGCAGGGCGGACCAAAGCAGCGGACGCCGCCGACGTCAACCCGATCTGCCTGTGCCGAGCTCGTCGGCGCCCGCGCCGCAGAGCCCCCAGTACCCCCGCTGCGCGGGGGCGAACCCATCTCCCGCCCTTCCCGGCCCGGGCATGACACGTCGAGGATCAGCCCGGTCTGGTGACGTTCTTCGTTCGTGCGCACGAAGCACGAGCAGCGCGCGCTTCGCCCCGCCGTCGTCCCACCTGGAACAAGTGGAACCCTCCCCTTTGTGATGCCCGGGCAGGGAAGGGCGGGAGATGGGTTCGCCCCCGCGCAGCGGGGGTACTGGGGGCTCTGCGGCGCGGGCAACGCCGGGCTTGCCGGCGGCCGGCGGCGCGATGACGATGCCGCTGAATTCGTAGAAGAGGGTCACCATGGAATCCCTGATCCAGATCAAGAGCCGCCGCACCCTCGACATCGACAGCACGATGCGCAGCTCGGGCATCACGCTCAAGCCGGGCATGGACATCTGCCAGACCGACCTGCCGCTCGACTGGTACCAAGAAGAATTCAAGCCCTACGTCGAAGAATATCTTGCACTGCCAGACCGCAAGCCCGAGACCATTCTGCCGTGGATGGATCGCTACATCGTGCCGGTGCTCGATCACTTTGGACCGAAGCTGATGTTGCTGGCCCACTACTACATGGGTGGCGAGATCGTGAAGCTGGTCGAGCGGTACGGCGGCAAGATCGCCGACAGCTACGAGCTGGGCTTGCAGGCCCAGCGCAAGCCCGAGGTCGAGATCTTCGTCGAGAGTGCCGTCCACTTCATGGCCGAGACCATCGCCATCCTGAAGCACCGCCACCAAGAGGTCTACATCACCAACCCCAAGTCGGGCTGCACGATGGAGGCGTTGGCGAAGGAAGACATGGTGTTGCCGCTCTTCGATGAGATGCACGCACGGTACGGTGATGACTTGATGGTCATCTGCTACATGAACACATCCGGCCGCATCAAGGCCTTGGCCGGTCGTACAGGTGGTTCGGTGTGTACGTCGTCAAATGCGTACACGATCATGAGCTGGGCCACCATGCAGGGCAAGAAGATCTTCTTCGTTCCTGACCAGCACCTCGGCAGAAATTCAGGCCGCCGCGTCGGCATCAAAGACGACGAGACCTTCTTGTGGCCGGCGGGATGGGAAGGCGCGCAGAAGTCGCTGTCGTCGTTGTCGCCGTCTGAGCGCGAGCGCCTCGACAAGTCGAAGCTGGTGCTCTGGGGATCGTTCTGCGGCGTTCACACGGTCTTCACCACCCAGCAGGTCGCGCACTGGAAGGCGCAGGGTTACCGCGTGCTCGTGCACCCCGAGTGCACCGTCGACGTCGTCGAAGCCGCCGACGGCGCCGGCTCGACCAAGTTTCTCTGGGACGCGCTCATCAAGGCCAAGCCAGGCGACAAAATCGCCATCGGCACCGAAGGCCACTTCGTCAGAAACGCCATCGACTTCGCCAAAGGCAAAGGCTTCCACGTCGTCAACGTCGCCGACGTGCCCGGCGCGGCCCTCGGCTGCGGCTGCGCGACCATGTCGAGAAACGATCCGCCGCACCTCGTGGCGCTGTTGGATTTGTTGCGGCAAGGCAAGGCGCCGTCGTTGAACCGCGTCGAAGCGGGCGACGCCGTCGACGAGGTCACCGGCACCCGCGAGCGCCTCGACGAGGCCTCGCGCCGCGAGATCGCCGTCGATGCCAAGAAGAGCCTGCAGCGCATGATCGACCTCACCGAAGCGGCCTCGAAGGCATGAAGACATGAGCAACGAGTCGCTGTCTCTGCTGCCGTCGTCGTCGGCGACCTTCGCGCTGACCCTCGATCAGAACGTCAGCCGCGACGTGCGCAAGCGCATCGTCGATCTCGAAAAGAAGACACGAAACGCCGGCGTCGCCTCTGTCGTCGTCGGCGCCGGCGTCGTCGTCGGCACCGTCGCCTTGTTCGCCATCGAGCCCGTCTCGGCGTTCTTGAGCCTCTACGGCGCGCTCTTCGTCGGCCCGATCGGTCCGACCATGTGGTGGTGGCGCAAGAAGGCGTCGACGACGGCCACGCAGTTGAACCAGGACCACGACGTCGCCTTTGTCGGCCCCGACGGCCTCGTCTTCTTCGCCGACGACGGCTTCTTCATCGAGAAGAGCGGCGGGTGGAAGCCGTATGGCGTCCGCGAGCCGACGCCGAAGCGCTTCGACACCGTCGAGTACTTCGTGGCCAACCGCGTGCTCTCGCTGTCGTCGTCGGCGGGCTACGCCATCAACATCCGCGTGCCCGCGGGCTGGACCGAGCGCGACACGCTGCGGGTCAAAGAGAAGGTCGACGGCTTCAGCTACTGAGCCGGCGAGCGGCGGGCTTCGATGCCGTCGAGCACCGGCTCGCGCGGAAACGCCGCGCGCGCAGCGTCGCCCAGGGCGGCGCCGATGGGTCCCACGTCGACGACGGCGGCGTGGCCGTCGATGATCGTTCGCACCGAGGCGCAGACGAGACAGATGCGAGTCTCGACGTGCTGCCGCTGCTCATCGGCGCCGTAGAAGTCGACACCGAAGCCGTAGAACGTCTTGCAGCCCCTGGGTTGCGTCGGCTCGTAGCTGCTGTCTGCGGTCAACAGCGACGACAGCGTCTTCGCCACCGCCGCGGGCACCACCACCGGACCGGCGTACACCTTGTTCTCGCGGTCGTAGAGCGTCGCCGTCACCTTCGCCGGCGCCTTGACGACGTCGAGGGCGGCGCCGAAGACAGAGGCGGCGCTCGGGACGAACACCTTTTTGTGGCCGAGGGCGGCGACGCTGGCGACGCAGGCGACGACGACGATGGCCTTGAAGCACGAGCGCATGCAGCCACGATAGCCGGATTCAACCCGCCGCCGCGAAGTGGGCGTGTTCCAACGATTCACAACCGGGGTTGTGGATCACTTCGAGAGCACGCCCGAGACGATCAAGACCGCGATGAGGATGCCGATGAGCGACTCGCCGGCGATGAGGCCCGACGCCACCGGCACCGTGTAGCGCTCACCGATGGCGGGGCGCAGGCGCCGCACCAACTCTGCGATCGAGGCGCCGAGAAACATCGCGATCGCGTTGCTGCCGGGGACGACCATGGCGATGCCGAGGCCCGACGGCGACGGCAGAAACTTCACGAGCTTCTTCGGCAGCAGCTTCTCGAGCAGCGCCAACACCACGCCGAGCACGAGGCCGCAGACAATGGCGAGCGTGGTCATCGCTTGCTTGCGCGCGGCGAGCAGCTGCTGCGCCTCGGTCAAGGCGACGCCGGCGGCTTCTTTGGCGCCGACGAGGCCTTCGCTGACGGCGGCCCACACCAGACACGACGGCGCCGGCCACTCATCGCTGCCGAGCACCGACGGATCGGGGATCAAGACGTTGAAAGCGGGGACGATGACGAGGGCGCCGCCGACGACGCCAAACAATTGCGCGTAGAGCTGCTGGCGCGGGCTGCCGCCGAGCAGCCAGCCCGTCTTCAACGTCGTCAACAGGTCGGCGGCGTGCAGGCCGATGCCGCCGGTGACGTTGGCGCTCATGATGTTGCCGGCCATGTTGCCCGGCGAGAGCACGCCGAAGACGAACTGCGTGACCGGTCCGAGGGCCTTTGTCGGCGTCACGTCGGTCTCGCCGGTGACGCGGGCAGCGACGAAGCCCATGACGACGGCGAGGGGCACAGCGATGACGCCCGCCCACCACGGGATGTGAAACAGGATGCCCATCAGCACGATGACGACGGGACCGAGCACCAGCAGCGCGATGGGCAACCACGCCGCGGGGGCCTCGATGTCGGCGAGCACGTCGTCTTTGGCGCCGGGCTTCTTCTTCGAGAAGAGCGCGCCGAGCCCTTGAAACGAACGGGCCACCGACCGCCAATCGAGGGCGAACGACGTCAACCCCGACGACACCAGCAGCGCCGCCGCCGGCCACACCGTCCACTTGACGATCTCTTTGTACGAGGCGCCGGTGATGAAGTGCTCGTCGAGCAACGACGGCGCGAGCCACAAATACGACAGCAGTCCGCCGAGCAGCAGCGACCAGCCGGTGCGAAAGCTCATGAGCGCGCCGGCGCCGAGCAAGACGACCTCGACCTTGATGGCGATGGTCCAATCTTTCAGCGCCTTGCCGGCCACCATGATGGGCAGCGGGATCGACGACGGCACGCTGAACGGCAGCATCTGAAACTTCGGATGCCAGGGAATCCACGCGAGCTTGGCGTCGCGCAGCCAGGCGAGGGCGCCGCCGATGACGCCGGCGACGACGAGGGCGTTGGCTTTGGCGCTGCCGTCGCCGCCGGTGGCGCCGCCGTCGTTGGCGTGCAGCGACTTCATCGTCTCGGCCGTCGCCGTGCCGGTCGGAAACGCCAGCTGCTCTTTGTTGATCAGCTGTCGCTTGATGGGGATGGCGACGAAGACGCCGAGGGCGGCGATGCAGGCGAACCACAGCACCATCAGTCCCGTCGACGGCAGCTCGACCGGCACGTGGG
>JANNAY010000438.1:0-2729 GCA_031384945.1 Deltaproteobacteria bacterium | reverse complement strand
CGCTGCGCCGCAGCAACGTCGTGCCGTTGGTCGAGCCGAGGTCGATCAAGAGCGCGCGCCCGTCGACCTCGACGACGGCGGCGTGGACGCGCGAGACGTTCACGTCGTCGATGCGCAGGTGGTTGCGCGGGTCGCGCCCGATGCAGCGGACCCTCGCGAGCGGCGCACCCGCCAGCCAGGCCTGCACGAGCACCCCGGCGTGCAGCGCTGGCGGCGGTTGCCCGGGGTCGACGACGGCGGCGATGACGACGCCGGCGTTGGTCTCGACGACGGCGCAGCGGCCGCCTCCCGCCGCTCCGTTGCCGCGGCAGCCGAAGGAGGAGGCGAGGTCGTAGACGACGACGCCATCGGCGCGGGCGACGCAGACGACGTGGCGCAAGGAGGCGTCGTCGCGGTCGAGCACGACGTCGGCGGCGTCGTGGCGGCCGACGACGAGGGCGAGGGGTCCGTTGCCGGCGGCGGTGCGGACGCGGACGGCGTCACCAGCGACGACGACGACGACGAGGGCGCGGACGCCGGAGACGGAGGCGACGGCGGCGACGAAGGCGGCGTTGGCGCGGGCGAGGGCGCGCGCCGTCGGCGAGACCGCCAGGGCAGACACGAAACGCGTGGACTCGTTGGCGGTGCGGGTCATCTGCGTTGCCAACGCAGGCTTCGTGCCCGCCAGCGGGGGCGTAGCGACGTCGTCGATTCGTGCGCTGTCGGTGCGCCGCCCTGCAAGTTTGCAGGGCAGTCTGCAGAGTTGAGACGTCAACGTCCCGCGGCGACGACAGCGTCAGGCTCGGCTGCGTGATGCTCAGCCCAGGAAGACGTGCTTCGCGTGCCACTCGAGCGCTTCGGCGCTCGGCCGTGCCCGCGGTGACGAGGGCAGCTGCACGAGCGGCTTGGCGTCGTAGGCGTAGTAGCGCTTGCCGTTGTTCCAATCGTATCGCAGCCGCGACGAGATGCGCACCTCGTGCTCCGGCGTCACCGTCACGTAGCCGCGGTCGAAGAGCGTGTGGAACTCTTTCGTCAGCAGCAGGCCGTTCTGCAGATGGTTGCTGCGCGGTCCGCGGTAGGGCTGGATGTGCGCGGCATCGAGGACGGGCTCGGTGTGCTCACCGGTGATGGCGCAGCGGCCGTCGTAGGCGTCGAGCAAGCGAACGCGAAACGATCCCTGCCCTTCGCGTTGGATGGTGTTGGCCAAGACGACGCGGCGGTCGTCGACGTCGACGGGGACAAAGGCGTCGGCGAATTCTTCGGGGGCGACAACGCCGTCGTTGGCGATGGCGTTCATCAGCACCGCAGCGCGCACGGCGTCGTCTTCGGTCTTTCCGCGAACGATGTTGGTCTGCCAGCCCTCGTTCGCGCCCCACGGGATCCAGCGCTCTGGGGCCCAGAAGCGCGCTTGCCGAAGGACCGTGCAACCGAGCGGCTTCCACGACGCCGCCGTGAGCATGTCGACGTTGCGGTACGCGCCGATGGCTTGAAGAAAGCGAGCGCGATCCGGGTAGCCGTTCTTCCACTCGAAGAGCTCCCAGACGTCGTGAAGTTGGACGACGCGGAAGTGGGCGAAGAAGCCGTAGCCGGCGATGGCGTTGATGGGTGACTTGAGGCGAAAGAACACCGGGTCGCCGGGCGCCATGTTCTTCAAAGGACGATCGCTGCTCGGCGACCAGAAGTTGACCTCGTCGACGACGCCGACCCCGGCCTGGGCACCGAGGAAGCGGAACCAGCGGTCGTCAGTGAGGGCGATGAAGGGCTGCATCAGTCATCACTTCTTCGGTGGGGTCTGCGGCATTGCGTCGGTCAAGCTCTCGATCAAGCGGCGCTCTCCCTCTGCCTCTGCCAACGCCCGGCGACGTTTGGCGTAGTCGTCGTAGGCGGCTTCGGCGGCGGCGTCGGCGCCTTCTTTGGTGACGCTGCCTGCGCCCTGGAGCACGTCACGGTTGTTGAACTGCAAGAAGGCATCGAGTCGCTCCTCCCAGTTGCGAAGAAAGATCTCTTGCCGGCGTCGCGTCTGATCTTCGGCGAAGTCGAGCCACATGACGACGATGCGGTTCAGCTCGTCGATCTCGCGGTCGGTCAGGTAGTTCTTCGCGACGGTCACGTCGGCCTTGGTGACGCGTTCACCGGCGAACGTCATGAGACCCATGTTCGGCTGCGCAACGTCGGCGCGGTGGGCGATGATCTCCGCTGCAGTCTGGCCGGTCGCTGCGAAATGCAGCTTGTTCTGCATCTTCTGAAAGAAGAGGCGCGTGTCCTGCTGCGCTGTCGCTTTGTAGTCAGCGGCCATCGACCACAGATCGCGGACGCGCGCGTACATCCGCTTCTCGCTCGCACGGATGTCGCGGATGCGCGACAACAACTCATCGAATCGATCCGGTGGCGCTTCTTTTCCAGTTGGTGGATTCTTCAGCCTTCGGTCATCTAAAGCGAAACCCTTGACGAGGTAGTCACTCAGAATCTTGCTGGCCCAGCTGCGGAACTGAACGCCACGCGGGGATCGAATTCGGTATCCGACAGCGAGCACGGCATCGAGGCTGTAGTGCTCGATCACACGGGCAACTTCGCGTTGGGACGCGCCCTCGGGGCGAACCATCCGGAATTTCCGGATGGTTCGTTGGGGATCAATCTCTCCCTCGTCAAAGATATTGACCAAATGCTCGTTGATCGTTCGAACATCGCGATCAAAAAGCGTCGCCATCAACGCCTGTGTCAACCAAAGCGTCTCATCGACGAAGCGGCAC
>JANNAY010000382.1:0-1794 GCA_031384945.1 Deltaproteobacteria bacterium | reverse complement strand
CTGCGAGGTCGATCGCGGCCAAGACCTGCCGACATCGACGAAGGCGCACCAACACTGTTCAACAGCAAGACCGCGCTCGAGCGGGAAATCACCCCCCCCCTCAAATTCTCCCTTCTTGCCTCCTCAGTGACCTCTTTGTCTCCGTGATCTCTGTGTTTTTCTTCATCTCTGTTTCTCCTCGCCTCGACCCCTGCCTGACACCGCGACGAAGACCGGTTGCGACGTCCGCCCCGCTGCGCGACCGATGATCATGCGCGTCGTTCTCGTCTGGGCGGTGATGTCGCTGGGCCTCGCCGCCCTCGCCGGCGCCGATGTCGACGACGCCGTCGACCGCGCCGCCCGCGCCGAAGTCTGCGCCGTCTTTTGCGCCGCCGTCGCCGCCGGCGTCGCCACCTCAACGCAGCTCGGACTGCTGCGCCGCAAGCTCATCGTCGTCGACCCACAAGGGCCCCCGTGGGGCGTGTGGCGCCGCGCGCCTCTCGCCATCGTGGTCGGCGTCGCCGCGGGCGTCGGCGTCGGCCTCGTCGGCGCCGGACACACGCGCAGCGCCGTCAGCCTCACCTGGTGGTGCTGCCTCGCCGCCGCCATCGCCGCCCGCGCTGTCGTGCGCACGCCGCTGCGCGCCCGGCCCATCCGACGTCGACGCTGGCGCTGGCTCATCCTCGAGAGCGCGCTGCCGTCGGCCGTGATCGCCGGCTGCGTCGGCGCCGTCGTCGGCCACGTCAGGTACGGTGAGGTCGACGTCGTGGCCCCCGGTGGCCTGTCGCGCACGCTGGCCGGCACGACCCTCTGCTACCTGATGCTGGGCTTCGGCGCGTTCATGAAGGCGCGGCACGAGCACGAGAGCGGCCTCGTCGTCGTCGACGATCCTGCCATCGATGCGCCAGCCTTCTTCTTTGTCGGCATGTCGTTGGCGGCGGCCACAGCGCTCGCCGGTCCGTGGGTCATCCCGGCGCTGTCGGGCGAGAGCGTCAGCGTCGTCAAAGGCGTCTTCGGCGTCGTCGTCGGCGGCGGCTTGTCATTGCTCGGCGCGCTCAACGGTCACGCGCGCCAGACCTGACTGCTCACGGCCTTACGGGCACCCGGGCAAGGCGCAGGTGATGTCGGGCTTGCAGGTGCCACCGACGCGACAGATGCCGCTGGCGCACTCGTCGCCGGTACAGCACTCGCGCGTGACGCCATCGACACAGTAGTCGCGGTCTTCGCAGCAGAAGTCGCCGCCACAGACGCTGCCGCCGGCGACGCAGCTGCCGCCGGAGCAGACGGGCGCACCGCTGCAGAAGAGTCCGTCGTCGGCGCAGTCGGTGTCGGCGTCGCACTCGTTGCAGGCGCCCGTCGTGATGTTGCAGCCGTTGGGACAAGAAGTATTCGCGGTGCGTTGGCAACCACCAGACACACACGTATCGGCCGTGCACGCATTTGAATCGTTGCAATCGCCGGCGTCGTCGCACTCGTTGCAGGCGCCCGACGCCGGGTTGCAGCCATTGGTGCAGGTGATCGGCGTGCTGGTGCACGTGCCCGGGCCGCTGTCGCAGGTGTCGACAGTGCAGGCGTTGGAGTCGCTGCAGTCGGCGGCGTCGTTGCAGCTGGCGCAGCCGCTCGATGGCAAGCAGCCGTTGGGACAATCGGTGCGCGCGGCGTTGACGCACGTGCCGCCGCTGCACGAGTCATTGGTGCAGACATTTGCGTCATTGCAATCGCCATTTACCGTGCACTGAAAGCACTGACCGTTGGCGGTGTTGCAGCCAAAGGCGCAGTCGGTGCGGGTCGCGTGGGTGCAGGTGCCGTCGGCCC
>JANNAY010000380.1:0-3137 GCA_031384945.1 Deltaproteobacteria bacterium | reverse complement strand
AGGCGAACAGGCCTCGCTCGACGGTTTCCTGGTTGAAGTCTCTCTCCATCTCGCGGTTTCTGGTGCTGAGCGACAACTACATCTCCCCATCGACGACAACTACATCGCCCCATCCTTTTGAGGCGTGAAGCTGCGGTGGGCGCCGGTCCTCGACAGGAGAGAGGACGGCGACATGCGCCCAGTCAGCGACGCGCAAGTGAGGATGCTGATGGAAGAGATGAGCAGACACGGCCAGTTGGGCCGGGCGGCGATGAAGGCCGACATGGATCGAAAGACGGCGCGGAAGTACGTCGAGGCGGGCGCAGTGCCGTCGTCGATGACGAAGACGAGGGCGTGGGTGACGCGGGCGAATCCCTTCGCCGACGTCTGGCACGAGGTGGAAGAGCTGGTGGCTGGCGAGCCAGGCCTCGACGCGAAGACGGTGTTCGAGGTGCTGCAGTCGAAGCACCCAGGCCGCTTCGTCGACGGACAGGTGCGCACGCTGCAGCGGCATGTGCGGAAGTGGCGGGCGAAACAGGGCCCTGACCACGACGTCAAATTCGTCCAGCGGCATCGGCCCGGCGAAGCAATGCAGACCGACTTCACGTCGGTGGTCGAGCTCGGGGTGACCATCAGCGGTGTCGCGCTGGAGCTGAAGCTGCTGTGCAACTCGACGCTGCCCTACTCAAACTGGCGTTGGGCGACGGCGTGCGCGTCAGAGTCGATGGCAGCGATTCGGCAGGGGGTGCAGCGGTCGCTGTTTCAGTTGGGTCGCGTGCCCGAGTGGCACCAGACGGACAACTCGACGTCGGCGACGCACCAGCTGCCGAAGGCAGAGGCAACGACGACGACGACGAGGGCGTTCAACACCGAGTACGCGGCGCTGATGGCGCACTACGGGATGAAGCCGCGAACGACGGAGGTCGGCGAGAAGGAGCAGAACGGCGACGTCGAGGCCAGCAACGGGGCGCTCAAGCGGGGGCTCACGCAGGCGCTGCTGGTTCGCGGCTCGCGTGACTTCGAGAGCGTGGCCGCGTGGCAGTCGTTCGTCGACGACGTCTGCAGGAAGAGCAACAAGGCAAAGAGCGCCAAGGTCGACGAAGAGCTGTCGACGATGCGAGAGCTCAAGGCAGAGAAGCTGGCCGAATACGCCGAGGAGCGGGTGCGCGTGACGTTGTCGAGCACGGTGAGCGTGAAGCACGCGCTGTACTCGGTGCCGTCGAGGCTCATCGGCGAGACGGTGCGCGTGAGAGTGTTCGAGGGGAGAGTGGAAGTCTGGTTCGACGACGAGCTTCAGCTCTCGTGCGACCGCGTGCGTGGACAACATCCGCGGCGCATCGACTACCGCCATGTCATCTCATCGCTGGTCAAGAAGCCGGGCGCCTTCGAGCGCTACGTGTTTCGCGACGACATGTTCCCGACGTCGACGTTTCGCGAGGCGTTCGAAGAGCTGAAGGCGGCGCGGCCCAACGTGAAGGGCGACCTCGAGTACCTCCGCATCCTGCACCTCGCGGCGAGAACGATGGAAGCCGAGGTCGAGACTGCGCTCCGTCTGCTGCTCGACGAGAAACAGACCATCACGGCCGACGGCGTGAAGGAACTTGTTGAAGAGAAGACGCGCCCCTCGCCGCCGCCGATGTCGACGCTGACGGTGGACCTCCACATGTATGACGGCCTGGTGGGGGTGTCGGCATGAGCACGACGTCATCGTCAGATGCGCTCACGGTGATGCTGCGGTCGCTCAAGCTGCCGACGGTGCTGCGGCACTTCGAAGAGATGGCCGGCAAGGCCGAGAAGGAAGGCTGGACGTACGGCAAGTACCTGCACCACCTCGCCGAGCTCGAGGTCGAGGAACGGCGTCGTCGTCGAATTGAGCGCTACCAGCGCGAGAGCGCCTTGCTGCCAGGCAAGACGTTGTCGACGTTGAACCGGACGAAGCTGCCGGCGAAGGTGCAAAAGGTTTTGCCCTCGTTGTGCGAAGGCGGCTTCGTCGAACGAGGGGAGAACGTGTTGGCCTTCGGCCTCCCCGGCCGCGGCAAGACTCACCTCGTCTGCGCCATCGGCCACGAGCTCATCCAGCGCGGTTATCGGGTGCTCTTCACGCCAACGTACGCACTCGTGCAGCGGTTGTTGGCTGCCAAGCGCGACCTGAGGCTAGAGAAGGAGCTTGCGCACCTCGACACCATCGACGCCGTCATCCTCGACGACATCGGCTACGTGCAGCAGAGCCGCGACGAGATGGAGGTGCTCTTCACGTTTCTCGCCGAACGCTACGAGCGGCGCAGCGTGATGATCACGAGCAACCTCATGTTCTCGAGCTGGGACCGCATCTTCAAAGACCCCATGACGGCGGCGGCTGCGATCGATCGCCTCGTGCACCACAGCACTGTTCTCGACGTCACTGGCGAGAGCGTGCGCGCCGAAGAGGCCAAGCAGGCTGAGCAGGCCAGGAAGGAGACAGCGACGACGACAACAACGGCAACGACAACTACGAAGTCAAAGCGGAAGACCTGAACCCGGATGGGGCGATGTAGTTGTCGTCAGTGGGAGCATGAAGTTGACGTCGCGCAGACGTGCTCATCGCTTCGAGCCGAATTGCCACCGGCGTCGATGGCCTCCAGCACGTCTGCAGCAAGCTCATCATCAACACGCTGCCGTGGACCAACGCCGAGTACGAGCAGCTCATCGGCCGCCTCTATCGACAGGGCAGCAAGTTCGAGAGGGTCCAAGTCATCATCCCAGTGACCTTCGCGTTGGTCGTACTGCGAGTCGAAGCTGGACCGCATCGAGTACAAGAAGTCGATCGCCGATGCTGCCGTCGACGGCGTCGTCCCCGAGGGAAACCTGCGCACACCAGCGCAAGCCCAACAGGACATCATGAGCTGGCTTGAGCGTCTTCAAGACGGAGGCGTCGCGCTCATCCACCGACGCCGGATCGAGATCCCACTCTCCGGCGAGCCTGCCGAGGTCAATCGACGACTCGCCGCGTACGGCGACTTCAGCCGCGTCAACAACCGTTGGTACCAGAGCTCGAGCGACAAGACCCACGCTCGGCTCACGGGGAACGCCGAGGAGTGGGCGCACTACCACACGATGTACCGCGAGCTCCGCAAGGGCTGGACCGTCATCCCGTATCCGTCCGGCGAACTGCGTCTTCC
>JANNAY010000336.1:0-3759 GCA_031384945.1 Deltaproteobacteria bacterium | reverse complement strand
TCAAAGCCGCCGTCATCGCCTTTCTCGACGACAACGCCGCCGCCGACGTCGCCGTCAGACACGCCGTCGTCGACCGCGCGCTGCGCGTGCTGCCCGACGACGCCGACCTGAAGCAGCGCAACGATCAGCTGGCGATCCTTGACCTGCAGGTGCTCGCGAAGACGTGGCCCGCCAAGGCCGCTGTCGGCCTCGGCGCCTACGCCAGCGACGCCGCCAAAGCCGCGCGCCAGGCGCTGCTCGACGCCGCCCCCTCTGCCGGCGCCCGCGCTGTCGTCGTCGACGACGCTGCCGCCGCCCTGGCCCGCAAAGACGTCGTCGCTGACGACGCCACGCCCGTGGCGCGCCGCGCCTTTCTCAACGCCCACCCCGACGACCAGGTCGTCGCCGCCCTCGTCGTCGGCGACGCCTACGACGCCGGCGCCCTCGACGTCGCCCGCGCCGCCTTTGCCGCCGTGGGCCCCGTCGGCTGGTGGTCCGACGATCTCTTGGCGATGGGCGCCGACCTCGCCGCCAACGACGGCGATGTCGAACGCGCCGACGCCATGCTTGACGTCGCGCTGCACCCGTCGCTCGAGGCGTTCATCGCCACGCAAGACGCGCTCGTCGCCGAGATGAAGCGCATCGACGCGGCGCTGCTCGCGCGCGCCAACGACGCCTCGAACAACGACGACGACGTCCGCCGCCTGCGCGCCGCCGATGAGGCCACGCAGCAGACGTTGCTCAGCGAGATGTTCGACGCCGACGTCGCCAAGAGCGCCACCGTGAAGCGCTTGCGCGACGACAGCCGCGTGCTGGGCGCCGTCGTGTCGCGCGCCCTGCAGAGCGGCGGTCTCAAGCTGCGCCGCGCCGCGAGCGCGGCGCCCGAGCAACAGGCAGCGCTGCTCAAGGCCGCCGAAGACGCCTTTGTCGCCGTCGCCAACGTCGCCTCTGACGACACGCGCTTCCGGCTCGGCCTCGGCGAGGTGAAGTACCGCACGCAGCAAGCGGCCGAAGGCAAGAAGCTCTTCGACGCCTACATCGCCGACGGCGGACCCGGCGACGCCCTCGACGTCGCCTACCGCTTGCGCGAGCTCGGCGCCGAAGCAGACGCCCGCAGCACCACCGAAGCCGTCCTCGCCAAAGGCGGCGAATTCAAAGACGCGGCCGCTGCGTTGTTGGTCTTGATGTCCCGCACCCTGGACGAGCGCGAGCGCTATCTGGCGATGGTCGAGAAGCCCAGCGATCACATCGAGGCGCTGCGCGCCCAGGCCCGCGCCTCGCGTTTCATGCTCGAGAAGAAGCCCGCCGACGCCGAGCGCGAGCTGCGCAAGGTCGTGCACCTCTACGAGAAGAACGCCGCCACCGAAGACGGCGCCGCCAACAACGCCGCCCTCGCGTGGTCCGAGATCTATGCGTTGACCGGCGACGCCAAAGCGCTCGCCTCAGCGTCGACGTTGATGGAGCGCGCTCGCCGCTTCACGCCCCTCAGCGCGATCGTCGCCGACAACCTGCTGTCGATCAGCACGCACCGCGCGAACCTCGAGCTGCTCGCACCGCTGCTCGATCTCAAGGCGCTGCGCTTGAGCGACTCAGAAGCCGCCGGCGTCGTCGGCGCCAGCAACGTCGTCGACGAGGCCAAGGCGCGCATGAGCGGCGGTCGCCTGCGAGCGCTTGCCGAAGAAGTGCGCACGCTGAGCCCGGGCAGCGCGAGCGCCTATTCGCGCCTGCTCTACGTCTACGCCGACGACGTCGCCGCCCTCGACCGCCTCGCCGCGCTCATGGACAAGAACCCCATCGACCTCAGCGGTGGCCAAAAGGCGTGGGACGACCGCAAAGAAAACGCGAAGCGGCAGCGCGAGAACAACGACGCCGCCCTCGCCGCCCTCGACGCCCGCAGCGTCGTCGGACCGCGCAACGTCGCCGTCGTCTCGCTGCTGCGCGGCTTCACGCTCTTGCACATCGCGACGATCGAGCACGACGACAAGAAGGCGCAGCAAGCCGTCGACGCCTTTGTCGCCGCCTCAGACGGCTGGAAAGACCTCGACACCGCGGCGGTGCGCGCTGATGCGCTGGTGCGCCTGGCGCTGCTGCGCGCGGCGCAGTCGTCGACGGCGTTGCAGGCGATGGTCGACGACGATCCGTGGTTCGACGACGCGATGTTGTTTCGCATCGTCAAGGGCGCCGACGACGTCAAAGCCGCCGTCGCCGCCCGCCCCGAGCTCAAAGAGGCGCTCGCGCTGCGCAACAGCGCGAAAGAGCCCTCGAGCCGCGGCTGGGCCATCGCCACGCTGCTCGGCGACGCGGCGTCGGTGCAGAAGCACGCGCCGTCGCTGGCTGAGCCATCGTCGGTGCGCTTCCGCGCCATCGCCGCCCGCCTCGCGCCCTGGGACGCCGACAAGCAGGCCGCGCTGCAGCTGAAATGATCGCGGTGTCGTCGGCGGTGTCGTCGGCCGGGCCGCAGCTCAGCCGACGACGCCGTCTTCGTGCAACGGCGTCACGGCGAGGGTGACGCCGACGGCGGTGGCGCCTGCGCCTTCGATGACGGCGCAAGCGGCGGCGAGGGTGGCGCCGGTGGTGGTGACGTCGTCGACGACGGCGATGCGTTTGCCCTTGAACGGGGCGAGCGCGGGACGGGCGATGAAGCGGCCGGCGACCATCTGCGCGCGGGCATCGCGGTCGGCGGCTTGCGCCAGTCGCGGGTCGCGCCGCGACGCCTGCAGCGCCTCGAGCAACGGCGTCTTCGTCGACGCCGATAGCGCCCGCGCCAGCACCGCCGGAAAGTCGAAGCCGCGGGCGAGCCGCCGCGTCACGTGCGCCGGCACAAAGGCGACGGCGTCGACATCGACGAGCGCGGCGCTGGCGACGACGTGCGCGGCCCAGAACTGCGCGAGGCCCTGCGCGGTCGCTTTGTCTTTGTCGTACTTCGCGCGGCGAATCGTCGACGACAGCGGCTCGACGTAGGCGAACGAGGCGCCTTGCGGCACGAGCTGCTCGCTGCAGATGGTGCAGAACGACAGCTGCTGCGGTGACAGCAACGTGGCGCACGCGAGGCAGCGCGGCGGCAGCAGGACGTCGACGACAGCACGCAGCACGCACCGACGCTGATCCGCCGGGGGCTGCCTTGCAAATGGCCAATCCTGTGCGACACCGACGCAACCCCTGCGAGGTTCTTCATGTTGCGTTTGTCGTCGAGAATCATTCTCCCCGCGCTGCTCGCGTTGCCTGTGTTCGTTGCCTGCCCGACGCCCGTCGAAGGCGAAGGTGACGGCGGCGAAGGCGAAGAAGGTGAAGGCGAAGAAGGCGAAGGCGACGGCGGCGGCACCGGCGACTGCCCCGTCATCGAAGGCGGCAGCAGCGTCTGCGACGTCCAAGATGGCAACAGCCCCAACCACGTCGCCACTGGCGCCCTCGTCACCCTGCCCGGCGTGATCGCGACGTCGGCGGCCGTCGGCTCTTCGTTCGACAACGGCGTCGCGACCAAGTTCAGCGTCTACGTCGCCAACACGCCCAACGCGAAGCGCGGCGGCGTCGTCGTCGTGTGGGAGCTCCCGTCAGACCTGCCCACCGACATCGTCGTCGGCGACGTGCTCAACGTGACCGGGACCGTCTCTGAAGACGGCCCCCCGGGTGACGACGACACCGAGACCCGCATCCAGGCGCAGACCATCACCAAGGTCGGCCCCGGCGCCCCTGTCGAGCCCCTCACCATCGAGCCCGATGAGATCGGCGAAGACTACGAAGGCGTGCTGATCAAGCTCGAAGGCGGCGAAGTCGAGAGCG
>JANNAY010000292.1:0-2147 GCA_031384945.1 Deltaproteobacteria bacterium | reverse complement strand
GCGACGAGCTCTTTGCCGGTGCCCGTTTCACCATGAATGAGCACCGACGCTGCCGACGGTGCGATGCGACCAATCAGGTCATGAACACGGCGCATCGGCGAAGAATCACCCAGCAATCCCGTTGACGACGGCACCGGCGTCTGCGCTCGCAACGTCGCCACTTCGCGCCGCAGCCGGTGCCGCTCGATGGCGCGGGCGGCGCTGACGAGCAGCAGCTTGGGGTCGACTGGCTTGGTCAAGAAGTCGTAGGCGCCGACGCGCAACGCGGCGATGGCGCTGTCGACCGAGCCCATGCCCGTCAGCATGATCACGGGGATGTCAGGTGCGGCAGCTTGCACGCGCTCGCAGACGGCGAGGCCGTTCATCTCTTCCATCTGCAGGTCGGTGATGACGACCGAGACGTCTTCGAGGTGCTGCAGGGCTTCTTTGGGCGACGTCGAGACGCGCACCGCGTAGCCGGCCCGCTCGAGGCCCGCCTTGTGGAGCGCGCACTCATCGGGCTCGTCGTCGATCAAGAGAACCAGCTCGCGCTGTGTCATGTCGCGGCTCCGGGGCGGTGTGTGGCCATTGGGGTTCGCCTTGGTCGAAGAAGAGGAAGAAGCGGAGATCGCGTCAGGGGTCATGTTCACGCCACGCCCGCCGGTGAAGGCGAAAAGTGTTGATGTCCAGGGCCTGAGCGGCCCGGGAGCGAGGGTTGCGGAGCGGACTTTTTGGGAGTGCGGGGCCAGGTGAAAGAGACCTCCGTCCCCTCTCCTTCTGCGGAGTTCACCTGCACCACACCTCCCTGGAGCTCGACCAGCTTTTTCACCACAGCAAGACCGATGCCTGCACCTTCGACACGGTCCTTCGGCTGCAAAGTCTGGAACAAACCGAAGATGCGCCCATGGTAGCGCGCATCGATTCCAGGGCCTTCGTCGACGACACGCACGCGGAACCAGCCGGGGCGCACACCGCTGTGCGCTCCATCAAGAGGGTCGCGCACAGTGAGGGTGGTGTGGGGCGTTTTTGCAGCACGATCCGACAAAGACGCCACAGTCGCTGGCGCATCTCCGCCTTCGACGATGACACGGACGACGCCGCCTTTGGGGGTGCCGTGCTTGATGGCGTTGCCGACCAGGTTGAGCACGACCTGCTGCAGCATGATCGGCGGAACAACAGCCTCGAAGTCGCCGCCGTCGACGTCGATGACGACGCCTTTTGGCGGCGCGGCCAGCTCGACGATGTCTTCGAGCAGGTCGTGCACGCTGCCGACGTCGATGCTCTCTTCGTCGCGGCCGGCCTGCGAGTACTGCAGGACGCCGTCAATCATCGCCTCCATGCGGCGGATGCGCTGTCGCATCAGCTGGAGGTGGTCGCGTGACTGGGGCTGCAGCGAGGCGCTGTCTTCTTCGATCCACGTCGCCAGCGAGGCGATGCCCCGCAGGGGTGCCTTGAGGTCGTGCGAGGCGACATAGGCGAACTGCGTGAGATCGCGGTTGCTCTGCCGCAGGTCGTGCACGAGGTCTTCGGCGCGACCCTTCTCGGCGTTGAGGGCAACATTGGCATCGGCGAGCAGGCGCACCTGCCGGTCGAGCGCCTCTTCGCTCTCGTCGATGCGGTCCCGCTGCGCGGCCATCACCCAGGCGTCACGGTCGCGCTCGACGATGTCTTTCTTGATCGACACCTGGATGAGCACGTTCAACAGCGCGCTGAGGCCGCAGCCGACGACGACGATGAACACGACGATGTTGCGGGCCCGCCGGTTTTCTTGCCGCCGCTCGACGCGCAGCTCAAGCGTGCGGCCCTCGAGCCGGCCCAGCGCCGCCCGCGCATCGATCATCGCGATGCGCCCACCGTCGGCCAGCATCAGCCGCAAGGCTGCATCGCGACCCTGCTCGGTCTGCACGTCAACGACGGTCTGCAGCTCAACGAGCCTGGTGTTGGCAGCGGCCTCGAGCACCAGCAGGTCGCGGTCGCGGTCGGCGTCGGCGTCGGCGGCGGCGATGGTGTGCAGCACCTCGAGCGACGCGCGCACTGCGCTGGCCGCGCCGCGCCACGGCTCGAGGTAGCGAACGTCGTCGGTGAGCAGGTAGCCGCGCTGTCCGGTCTCGGCGTCGGTCAACGCCCGCTGCACGCGACCGAGCTCGACGTGCAGGTCGTCGCTTTGG
>JANNAY010000291.1:0-3202 GCA_031384945.1 Deltaproteobacteria bacterium | reverse complement strand
TCGACGACGGCGTGCTGCACCCCAGTCCTGAGTGGAGCGATCAGGTCTACCGCCCCAACGGCTACGGCTCAGGCGACCGCGGCTTGCCGTCGACGGTGAGCGGCATTCGCCACGGCCACCTCGCGGCGCCAGGTCGCTCGCTCTTTCCCGACATGTTCGTGCTCTCGTCGCTGCGTGGAAACGTCTTTCACTCTGGCGGCCGCCTCGACATGCACTACGGCACCTACCAGCGCCAGCTCAACGGACGCCGTCAAGAAGACGAGCGCTCGGTGCTGCAGGCCTTTGCTGAAGCGAAGGGCGGCTCGTTCTTGCTGCCGCACATCTCGTGGCACCGCTGGCTCAGCGACGGCGAGCTCGATCTCGGACAATTTCCTGACGGCACCGGCTACGCCGAGCAGCTGGGCCCGGCGTACGCGCACACCGTCTACGGACGCACGCCCCGCGACCTCAAGGCCCGCCTCGCCGCCGTCGGCGACGTCGGCACGCAGCAGCGCCGTCGCTTGATCCGCAAGTACACCGACGACCTGCACACGCGCTTCTTGCGCGGCCGCACCAGCGGTCCCAGCGTGCGCTCGTTCGCCTCAGCCATCGAGATCCACAAGAACCTCAGCGATCGCTCGGGCTTTCTTGACCTCAACACGCTCTTCAACACCGAGTCGCTGCGCGACAGCTTCGGCGTGCAAGACGGCGACGACGTCACGACGGCGACGTCGGTGAACGGCAACCCGGCCCGCAGCAAAGAGAGCCCGCATGTGCGCGTGCAGGCGATGATGGCCTACGAGCTGATGCGCGCGAAGGTCAGCTGCGCGCTGTGGATCGAGAGCCGCGATGTGCGCCTGTGGGACAGCCACAACGGCCGCCGCAACGTGATGAACAACAACGGCAACAGCGACCAGATGGGCCTCGTGCGCGACGAGCTGTGGGACCCGCTCACCGCGTTTGTCGCCCAGCTCAAAGCGACGCCGATGCCCGGCACCACCGACGGCACCACGATGTTCGACCGCACCACCATCGTGCTGGCCAGCGAGATGGGGCGCACCATCCAGGGCGACGTCCGCAGCATCGTCGATGACCCGGCCAAGACGGTCGACCAGCGCTACCAAGAGGTGCTCGACCAAGACATTTGCCAGCACTGGCATGTCAACAGCGCCGCCTTCATCGGCGGCAACGTCCGCGGCGGCGCCCAGGCCGGCGGCGCAGGCACCCAGACGCTCGACATCATCCCCATCCGCACCGACGGCAGCTTCGACCCCGCCTTTGACCCCGTCACCGGCGTCAACAACGGCACGCAGACCGGCTTCATCCCCGACGCCGGCCACGTCTACGCCACCGCCCTCGACCTCGCCGGCGTCGACACCGCCGCCCTGCGGGCCGAAGGCAAGGGGCGAAACGACAAAGATCCGCTGACGTTCATCAAGCGCACGTAACGGGCGCAGGTGACGGCTGTGACGTCGAGGGCGTAGAAGAAGGCATGTCCGCGCAGCTGATGGGGCTCGTTCGCGAGCTCAAGGCCCTCAACGCCCGAAAGAAAGCCGGCGAGACCCTCTCGCCCGACGAAGAGTCGCGTCGAAAAGAGCTGAAGGCTTTTCTCAAGACGCAGCTCGAAGGCAGCGGCGCTGACGACGCCAGCACCAGCCAGACGGCGCGGCCTTCTGCGGGCGGGGCGGTGTCGACGCCGCCGACGCCGCCTCCGCCCGAGCCGCCGAAGCCTGCGCCGCGGCCTGCGACGATGTCGGCGCCGCCGCCGACGCCGCCGCCGGTGCGTCCGTCGCCCCCGCCGCAACCGGCAGCAGCGCAGGCCGCGCAGCCGCCGCCGAAGCCGTATGTGCCCAAGAAAGACGCCTTTGCCATCGGCGGCGCCGCGGCCTTTCTCGACGCCGCCATGGCCTCTGACGCCGTCGCCAAGGTCGACCCGTGGGCCAATCGCAAGGTGGTGGCCTCGCAGGGCGAGATCGACGACGCCGAAGCCCGCGCCGACGCGGCCATCAAGGCCAACAAGAAGCGCGAGCGCGCGACCGCCCCTGAAGAGGTCGAGAAGCAGATCAAAGAAGTGCAGGGGGGCTACACGCCGCCCTCTGACGACTACTGCCTCGAGCAGTACTACGGCGACTACTTCGGCGAGGGCATGTCCGTCGCTGGCGGCGCCGAGATCGCCGACCTCAAGCCCATCGATCCCCGCGAGATCGAGGTGCGGCGGGCCATCGACATCGCGTCGGGTCCGTCGTCGGGTTCGACGTCGATGACCGTGCCACCGGGCCTCGCCTTTCTCGACGACTTCGCCGCCCTCTACTCGAAGCGCGTGCTCTTGCCGCCCACCGAAGAGGTCAGCTTCGAAAGCGAAGACCCGTCGCTGCTCATCGGACGCCGCAAGGTCACCGTCCACCTCATCAACGGCGAGAAGAAGCAGGGCAGCATCAAGGCGCTGCGCCGGGGTGAGCTGGGCTTCAAGCTCGAGGTGGGTGGCGCCGCCGAAGAGATCGCGCTGTCGCAGATCAAAGCGGTCTTCGTGCACCTGCAGCCGAACGCGCAGCCGAAGGGCGGCGCCGGACGCAACCTCACCGTCATGTTCCGCGATCAGCGCGCTGTGCAGGGCGACAGCGACGACTACGCCCCTGGCGCTCCGGTCTTCACGCTCATCCCGCCAGCCGGCCGTGGACAGTTCGAAAAGATCGTCATCAACGCCGCCGCCGTCGCCTCGGTGAGCTGATGACCGCGCGGTCACAGGCTCGCTGCTGAAGCCTCGTGCCCGGCTGGCTGATGGTGCTCGCTGCGTGGCTGCTGCTCGACAACAGCCACTGGCACCAGCGTCGCCAGCTCGACGTCGTCACCATGGCGTCACGCTGCTGGAATGAGCTCGTCGCGCCTCCGCTTGTGACCTGCATGAGCGCTGCCGCCCCGCACGAGTCCGTCGCCTCGCTGCACCTCGCGTTGCCATCGTCACAGGCGTTGGAGGCCGAGGTGCGCCAGAGCGAGCCGTCACGCCTCGCTTGGAGCGCCGGCGTCGTCGTCGTCGTCGCCGCCGTCGTCGCCGTCGTCGCCGGCAGCGGCTGGGGTTGGTGCGTCTCGCTCTTCGCCGGCCCGCTCGGCCTCGCTGGGCTCGTGCACCTGCGCAACCCGCGGCACCGTGGACGCGGCGGCAGCTGGGTCGCCGCCACCGGCCTCGTCGTCGGCAGCCTCGCCGTCGTCGTCCCGCTCGCTTTGG
>JANNAY010000241.1:0-1692 GCA_031384945.1 Deltaproteobacteria bacterium | reverse complement strand
TCGTCAATCGCGACTTCCCCCGGTTTCGGGCGGGTTTGGGGGCCAGGGGCGGCCTTCATCACGGCCGACGCGTACTTGACGACGACGATCGCAGCCGCGACGACGACGACATGAGCGACACACCCAATCCCGACGAGCTCGTGGCGATGATGAAGGCGCGCGAGCCGCACACGGTGCACGCCGCCCTCGGCATCCGCACCATCAAGTTCGGCAAAGACGAATGCGTCGTCGAGGTCGACGTCGGCGAAAAGCTGTTTCAGCACGGCGGCGTCGTCCACGGCGGCATCTACGTGTTGTTGATGGAGTCGGCGGCCTCGATGGTCACCGCCTTCACGGTCGACATCACCAAGAACCGCGTCGCCGGACAAGAAGTCTCGGCGTCGCACGTGCGCCCGGCGTCGTCGGGCGTGGTGACCGGGCGGGCCCGGCCCATTCACGTGGGCAAGAGCCAGCTCATCTGCGCCTGCGAGTGCGAGAACGACGGCAAGGTGGTCTCGATCGGCCGCTGCACCATCGCGATCCGGCCCTACTGACCGCCGATAACGCAGAACGTCATCGAGAAGACACGCCGTCGACGTCGACAACAGGCCGCTCGCTCGCTAAGCAGCGCCGAAGCAATCGCGAGGATCTGATGACCCAGGCCCAGTCCGAGAAGCGCAAGAATCCGCCGTCGTCGTCGTCGAAGAAGAAGACCGAGCTGCCCGACGGCGTGACCGACGCCAGCCTGCTCACGGCGCTGTCGAACATGGTGTTGTCGCGGTGTCTCGACGACAAACAGCTCGTCTTGCTCAAGCAGGGCAAGGGCTTCTTTCACATCGGCGCGATGGGACACGAAGCCGTGCAGACGGCGACGTCGATGGCGCTGACGACGGGCCGCGACTGGGCCTTTCCCTACTACCGCGACATGGCGCTGTGCCTCGGCCTCGGCATGACGGCCGACGAAATCTTGCTGTCGTTTCTCGCCCGCGGTGACGATCCGAACAGCGGCGGGCGACAGATGCCGCAGCACTACGGGCACAAGAAGCTCAACATTCCGACACAGTCATCGCCGACGGGCACGCAGTTTCTCCAGGCAACGGGCGTCGCGCTCGCCAACGTTCGACTGTACAAAGAAGCCCACAAGGCAAACGGCAAAGTCGCGGACTACGACGTCACCGTCGTCTGCAGCGGCGATGGAACGACGTCGCAGGGCGATTTTCACGAGGCACTGAACTGGGCCTCTCGTGAAAAAGCACCGGTGATCTTTCTCATCGAAGACAACGGCTACGCCATCTCCGTCCCCGTCGCCGACCAATGCGCCGACGGCAACGTCGCCGCCTTTGGCAAAGGCTACGGCGGCATGACGACCGTCGAGGTCGACGGCTGCGACCTGCTCGCGTCGTATGAGGTCATGAAAGAGGCCGTCGCCCGCGCCCGCAAAGGCGACGGACCGACCCTCGTCGTCGCCAGCGTCGTCCGCCTGCTGCCGCACAGCTCGTCTGACGACCAGCGCAAGTACCGCCTCGAGACCGAGCTCGCGAAAGACAAGGCGCGCGATCCGGTGCCGGCGCTGAAGAAGCTCATTCTCGAGCGCAACGCCTCGACCGAGCTCGAGCTGGCCGAGCTCGAGAGCCGCATCAAGCAGAGCGTCGACGACGCCGCCGACCGCGCCGAAGCAGCGCCGATGCCGGCCCGCAGCTCCGCGGCGAAGTG
>JANNAY010000229.1:0-2866 GCA_031384945.1 Deltaproteobacteria bacterium | reverse complement strand
ATGTCTCGAGCAACAAAAGAAGAGCCTGCGCGCAGCGCGGCACGATGTTCCCTCCCCGAAATTCGGGGCTGGGGGTCTTCTCGTCGTGCCTTGCGGGTTGAGCGCGACCACCCCGCCCTACATCACGGTGTTCGCTTTCTGCGGACGCGCGGTCGCTGCGGCTATCGTGAACGTCTCATGACGACGACAACGATCCGCCTCACCTTGATCGCAGCCCTCGCCGCACTCGTCGGCTGCCCCGACGCCCCCGCCGACGAGGGCGAAGGCGACGAAGGCGAAGAAGGCGAAGGCGAAGGCGAAGAAGGAGAAGGCGAAGGAGAAGGCGAAGAAGGCGAAGGCGAAGCCGTCGTCGACCGCCTCGGCGGACTCGTCTTCAACGAGGTCGGCTGCGCAGGCGCCGACTACGTCGAATTCACCGCCGTCAGCGACGTCATCCTCGATGGCCTCGTCGTCACCGACGACCTCACCGACCTCAGAGACGGCGCCGCGCTCAGCGGCTCGCTGCTCGCTGGAGAGTTCCTGCAGGTCGTGCCGGAGTTCGGCATCGCCTGCGGCGAGACGATCCACGTCGTCACCGCCGGCGGCATCATCGTCGACCTCGGCAGCGTCACCAGCGCCGCCGACGTGCAAGGCGGATCGTGGGGACGCTTGCCCGACGGCACCGGCGAATTCGCGCTCAACACGCCGTCGCCGGGTGTGGCGAACCAAGCGTATGTGGATCCGTCAGAGACGCTGTTTCAACCGTTGCAGCCGCCGCTGCGCTTCGATTTCGTCATGACCCCCGCCGACGAAGCCTCGCTGCGCGACGGCGCTACCGAGTACAGCTACGTCCCGGCGACGCTGACGGTCACGATCAATGGCATCGCCGACCCGCCGATCCAGGTGGGCGTGCGCAAGAAGGGCAAGGTCGGCAGCCGCCGCAGCTTCGACCAAAAGATGGCGTGGAAGATCGACTTCGATCGTTTTCAACCTGATCAGACTTACCGGCGCCTCAAGAAGCTCAACCTGAACAACATGGCGCAAGACCCCTCGACCCTGCACGAGCAGATGGCCTACCGCCTGCTCGACGCCGCTGGGCTGCCCGCCCCGCGCACGGGCAACGCCACCTTGTTCGTTGATTCAGGCAACGGCGCCGGCCCCGTCGAATTCGGTACCTACTTGTTGCTCGAAGCTTTCGACGAAGAATTGTACCTCAACCGCGCACTGCCCACCGACCGCGTCGCCCTCTTCGAAGGTGGCCTCACCGAAGCCGCCTGCTGCGACTTCGCCGACCTCCAGCCCAACGAGATCGAGCGCTTCGAGCACGACGCCGGCGACGAAGCCGCGGGCCGCGCCGCCCTGCGCGAGCTGGCCCAGCGCCTGAACGACGCCCCCGCCGACCAGATTTTCGCCTCGCTCGACGCGATCATCGACTGGGACCAGTGGCTGACCACCATGGCCGTCGAGGCAACCATTGGACACTGGGACGGGTACCAATCGTCGCCCAACAATTATTACATGCACCTCGCTGGCGACGGCAAGTTCCGCCTCATCGCCTCGGGCGTCGATCAGACCTTTGCCACCGGGCAGGGCCGCATCGACAACGTCTACGACGGCGGCAACGGCGTCTTGTTCCGCCGCTGCATGGGCGACGTCGTCTGCCGCGACGCCTACGCCGCGCACCTCAGCACCGTCGGCGCCGTCGTCGAAGCCGAATTGGCCGCCGGCTTCAGCGAAGACGTCGACGCCCTCGTCGTCAACCACATGACCCACTTCTCGCGCGCCCGCCTCGAGACCGATCTCAACAACATGCCCGCCTTCAAAGACGCCGCCTTCAACTACCTCGCCGAGCGCGTGCTGCTCTTGAAGCAGGTCGTCTCGTGCACCGGCAGAAACGGCGGCGACGTCTGCAGCGTCGACGTCGGCAGCGGACCCGAAGAGCACACCTGTCAGGGCTTCTCCGCCGGCCTCGGCTGCTTCTAGTTCGCGTCGTCAGCGCCGCCGCAGGATCGTCGTCAGCGGGTTGTGATCCGACGCGCGCGAGGTGCGGCGGCTCGCTGTCACCTGGTACTTGACGACGTCAAAGGCCCCGCGCCGCACCCACACCTGATCGATGTGGCGGGCCACGCCGCCCGGGCACGTCTGCAACCCAGCAGAGCCCGCGCGGTGGTTGAAGCTCGCGCAGCCGTTGCCCACGCGGACGTCGGCGGCGTTGCGGGCGTCGGTGGCGAAGCCGGCGTCTCTGAAGATGTCGCCGACCGCGCTGCCGGCGTCGGTGTTGAAGTCGCCGCCGAGCACGAAGGCGTCGCCGTTGTCGACGGCGTTCGTTTGCAACGACGCCACTGCGCGCCGCGCGCCGGTCCGCCGCGCCGCTTCGCCGGCGTTGCCCGCCGCGGCGAAGTGCACGCTGTAGAACCACACCCGCTCGCCGCTCTGCTGGTGCTCGAGCAACACGCCGATCTGGTTTCTGTCGTTGAGCCCCGGCTGCAGCGGAATCAGAAACCGCGTCTCGAGCACCTTGCGCCAGACAGCGCGGTCGAAGACGACGACGGTGTCGTCGGCGCCTGCGGTCTGCGTCGTCGTGCCCCAGCGTTGCCCCTGCGTCGCCAACAACCGCGCGGCCACCGCCTCGCGCTCGGGACGCCGCACCTCTTGCAGCGCAACGACGGTCAGCTCCTGCGCGGCGATCGTGTCGGCGACCCGGCGCATGCGCGCGGCGTCGTTGACGTCGAAGCCCACGTGCGTGTCGCCCCACGCGGAGTTGTTCAGGTTCGACGTCCGCACGTTGTAGGTCGCGAAGCGGATGCGGAGCGGGCCGTCGTCGTCGTCGTCGTCGACTGCGGCCACGACAGGTTCGTCTTCTCCCTCGACTTCTTCTCCTTCGCCT
>JANNAY010000212.1:0-7762 GCA_031384945.1 Deltaproteobacteria bacterium | reverse complement strand
GTGCCGCGGCGCGTCGACGCCAACCCCACGCGCTTCGACCGCCGCGCCGCTTTCGTACACCTGGGGCGCCTGCGCGACGACGTCGACGCGACCAACCTCCACAACGCCAGCACCCTCTCGATCACGTCGCGCACGCGCATGCCCGTGAGCGAGCCCGACGCGATCATCCGGTTCACCAACCAGCGCACCCGCGAGTTCGTCGACGTCGTCGTCGATCCGCGGGGGCTGATTGGCACCGTGCAGCTCAAGGGCGACGCCGGCGACGCCATCGTCGTCGCCGTCTCAGACGGCAGCGCCAACCTCGACTTCGCCGCCACCGCAGGCACGCTGTCGTCGACGTCGCCGGCGAAGTCCGACCCGGCGCCGCAGCTGCGAGACCGCTACCTGACCTCGCGCCTGCTGCGTGGTCCGCTCATCGGCCCCAACGGACCCGGCTACGGCTTTCAAGGACGCCTCGGTGACTGCCCCGTCCCCGCCGCGTGCAGCGCCCTCGCCGCCGTCGACGAAGCCGCCGTTCGCGACCTCATTCGCCCAAAAAACGGCGGCGGCTACATCGTCACGTTCCATCCGCTGAACCAAGCCCCCGTTGAGATCGTCGTCGACAACTTCGTCTGGCAGACGGGCTCGGGACCGCAGTACGGCACGGGTGCGCCGCTGCCGGCTTCTGGCGCTGGCGCCGTCGAGACGTGGTTTCCCCTCGTCGAGAAGGCCTACGCCGCTTACGTCGGCGGCTACGAAATTCTCGGCCAGGGCACCTCGGTCGGCAAGGTCCTCTCCGAGATCACCGGGCGCCCGGTCGAAGAGGTGTGGCTCAACACGGGGTTGTCGGCCGACGACGTCTGGCAGCGCGCACTTCGCGCCAAGCAGCAGCAGCAGCCGATGGCCGTCGGCACCTACGGCAGCGCCGAACAAGACCGCTACCGCGGCTCAGGCGTCTACCCGAACCACGCCTACAGCGTCGTCGACGTCGTCGAAGAAGGCGGCGTCAAGCATCTGGTGCTGCGCAACCCGTGGGGCAGCGGCAGAGGCGTCTCTTCCGGCGTCTCTGGCGCAGCCCGCGTCGACGGCGGCGTCTTCAGCGTCAAGCTCGACGACGCCCTGAAGCTCTTTCAGGTGTTGAACATCGCCTGAGCGCGCCCAGAACTAGAGAAACTCGACCTTCAAGACCGTGCACTCTTTCACGCCCTTGGGAGTGCGAATCTCGACGTCGTCTTTCGCCTTCTTGCCGAGCAAGCCGCGGGCGATCGGCGATGAGATGCCGATCTTCTTGGCTTCGAGCGAGGACTCGTCGTCACCGACGATGGTCCACGTCTGCTTGGTGTTGGTGGCGTTGTCTTCGATGGTCACGGTCGCGCCAAAGATGACGGTGTCACCGCTGAGCTTCGACGTGTCGATGACCTGGGCGCGGGCGAACCGCCCCTCCATCTCCGCGATTTGCGCCTCGAGGAAGCCCTGCTTGTCGCGAGCGGCGTCGTATTCGGCGTTCTCGCTGAGGTCGCCGTGTGAGCGGGCCTCGGCCAGCATGGCGATGGCGCGGGGGCGCTCGACGGTCTTCAGCACCCGCAGCTTCTCCTTGAGCGCGGCGTGTCCGGCGGCGGTCATGGGGATGTTGTCGGCCATGGCGGACTCCAGCGTGTCGTGAGGGACCAAAGAAGGCCCACCCGAGAGGGTGGGCGATTCGTGCAGAGAGGAGAGGATGGCCCCGTTCAAAACGAGGAGCAAGCCTCACTCATTCAGAAGTGGCAGACAGGACCACGTCGGTCGTCAGCAGCGCCGCGGTCGCCAGCGTGAAGACGCCGGCGCCGATGATGCTGTAGGTGGCGAGGCCGGGGCCGTTGGCGACGCCGCACTCGTTGGCCTGGCCGCCGTCTTCGCCGTCGCGGCCGGCGCGGCCAGCGTAGAAGCTGATTTCAAGCTCGCGCTGGCAGAGATCGGCGGAATTCGTCGGAAAAACAGCCAGATACGAGTTGCTCTTGTCGTAGCTGACCTCTTTGCCCGCGGCGTCTTTCTGCTTCCAGTCGATGGCGCCGCTGCCGTCGTAGAGGTCGCGGCTGTAGTCGAACATGATGGCCGAGGCGGTGGCGAGGCCGAGGGCGATGGCGCCGGTGGCGATGGCGCCGGGCCACAGGTAGATGCGCGTCTGGACCAGCTGGGCGTTGAGCGAGAGCGGGGTGCCGTCCTGGACGTCGACCACCGACTTCCAATCGTTGAAGCCGTCAGCGGTGACGATGATCTCGTGCTGGCCGGGGTCGAGGTCGAGGCGGGCCGAGGGCGCCGTCGTCACGACCTTGCCATCGACCTGGATGGTGCCGGTGACCTCGCCGCCGTCTTGCTTCTTCACGTTGACGAGCACGGGCACGCGCGCGTCGCTGGCCTTGCCGGTGAGGATGATCGAGGTGAGCTGCTGGCCGGCGTAGAAGTACAGGTCGCGGTTCAAGGGCGTCTTGCGCTGCTCTTGCTTCACGCGCTTGCCGTCGAGCGGGTTGACCGTCAGCAGGGTGATGACGACGTCGTCGCCGACCTTGGCGACGTTGCCGCCGAGGATGACGTCGGCTTCGATGAGCTTGCCGATGTCGGTCATGCACAGCTCGGTGTCGCAGCCGGTCAGCTGCTGGTTCGCCTGGGCGTCGAGCAGGATCTTGATCTGCGTGGCGGTGACGGTCTCGCCGGTGTGGGCGGTGACTGCCATACCCTGCACGGCCTGGTTGATGGCGTTGGTGACCTCGGCGCCCGCACCCTTGTCGGTCAGATCCATCACGAGCATGCGCGGCCTGGTCTTCGGCGGCAGCAGCGACTTCTTCTCTTCCGGCGGCGGCGGCGGCGGCGGCGGGGTCTCTGTCAGTGGCGCTGTCGCAGGAGTCGCAGGCGTCGTCGCAGGAGTCGTCGCAGGCGGCGCCGGCGTTGTCGTCGTGGCGGGAGCTTGAAGCTGGGCGAAGAGCGCGATGCCAAGGACGAAGTGCTGCATAGGGGGCGAAGCATCGACGGACTTCGCGCTGTCGACAAGAGGCGGCATCATGGCGGGGTGCGAATTCTCTCCTTGTTGGTCGTCGCCCTGCCCGCCTTGACCGCCGCTCCCGCCGTCACCGCCGCCGACGGCCGCGATCTCGAGGTGCCGGTTCCGGCGGCTCGGGTCGGGCTGCACTCGACGACGTTTCTCAGCGATCGTGGCTACGACGATGACGGCGTCGGGGCGACCGAGTTCCCTCTCACCGTCGAGCGGATCGCGCTCGACATCGAGGTCGATGCCGCCCCGCGCCTCCGGCTGTTTGGCACCCTGCCTTTCGTCCTCGCCCACGTCGACAACGGCGGGGTCGAAGACGCCGGCCTCTCGGGCTTCGACACCATGGGTTTCGGTGACGCTGCGGTGGGCATGCAGCTGGGCATCCTGACAGAGGCGCCCTTCTTCTTTGGCCTGCGTGGCGACGTCAAACTGCCCCTCTACGATGCCGAGCCCACGCTGCGCGGGCGCGGTCCAGACGGGCTGCGCCCCGCCATCGGCGACGGCCAGGTCGACGTCACCGTCAGCGGCGTCGTCGACGCCACCTTTCCCTTCGACGGCGCGCTGCACTGGGACACCGGCTACCGCCTGCGCAGCGACGACGTCAGCGACGCCGTGGTCGGCGGTGGCGAGCTCGGCGTCGCGCTGCTCGATCGGGCGCTGTGGCCGT
Source organism: Deltaproteobacteria bacterium (assembly GCA_031384945.1). GTDB lineage: Bacteria > Myxococcota > UBA727 > UBA727 > VGSZ01 > VGSZ01. The sequence goes on along the minus strand of JANNAY010000212.1, from coordinate 4,094 downwards.
CGTGGCGGCTGCGCTACGTCTACTCGCTCGACCCCCGCGTCGTCGACGATGTCGTCGTCGAAGCCACAGGCGCTGGCTACGTCAGCACCGGTCCGGCCTGTCGAGTGGCCCTGCCCTTCGTCGCCGGCCTCGCCCTCGACGTCGGCGCCAACTTCTTGTTCCGCGGCAGAAACGCCGCCGGCGGGTTCGAGCTGGTGTTTGGAGTGTCTTATGAATTCTAAGCTCTGCGCCGTCTTCATCGCCTGCGCCGCCGGCTCGCTCTCTTGTGACCCTGCCCCGCCGACCAGCGACGTGTTGTCGATCAAAGGCACACTGAAAGGTCCGGTTGGTGAGCGCGATATTGACTTCAGCGACACGCGCAGCAAGGGCGAGTGGTGGCCCTGCGACGCGCGACTGACGGCGCAGACGTGCGTCGACGACGCGTTTCACGTTGGCGTCTTCATCGCACGGCCCGAGCTCACCAGCATCGCCGACCTTGGCGGCAACGGCTGCGTCGTCGACGGCGAGCCGCAGGGCGCCTACGAGATCTTGCGCTCGAAGTTCGACGACTTCGGCACCGCCGTCGTCGGCGACGACGTCTCGGTCTTCGTGTTGATCGCGTCCGATGCAGACGGCGATCAGAGCGCCGACGTCGACGACGCCGAAGAGACCGTCGCCGTCGCGGTCGTCGAAGAAGGCAAGGTCGAGATGTCGGCGCTGGCCGGCTTCGACGATCCGTTCGCCATGCGCCTCACCGGCAAGGTCGATGGCAACGACGTCGTCATCGACTTTCTCGGACCGATGTCAAACGTCAGCCTCATTCCGGGGCTCGAGGCGCGCACGACCTGCGTGGTCGACCAATGAGGCGCCTGCTCTGAGCGCCCGCGCGTCGTGCTCGTCGACGACGTCGTTGAAGACGCCGGCGAAAGAGAAGCAGCGGACGACGACGTAGCCGACGTCGAATTCCCCGGCGCGCTGCCCCATGCGCGCGCTGCGCGGACAGGCGTGGTGGTTGTTGTGAAATCCCTCGCCGAAGCTGAGCCAGCCGAGCAGCAAGACGTTGCGTCCTTCTTCGCTGGCGCCGTCGATCTGCCAGCGGCGTTCACCGTGTTTGTGGGCCATGAATCCGACGAACCAGTGCATGATGATGGTGACGGCAATGCGGGCGCAACAGATGACGATGGCGGCGTCAAATGAGCAGGCGGCGCAGACCGCGGCGAAGGCCAGCAGGTTCCACATCCACCAGGTTTTCTCGAGTAACCACAGCCAGCGGTCACCGTCTTCGGCCGTGCTGCCGCCGGGCGCGTGGCGCTCGGCGGGCACGAAGGTCGTGTGCAAGTTCCACAGATAGTCTTTCCAGATGCTGTGCTGGTATTGAAAATATCCTGGACAGTCTCGCTCTGACTGCCAGTGGTCGCGGGCTTCGTGCAGCCGCACCCACGAGAGCGGGCCGCCGAGGCCGGTGAAGACGAAGCAGAAGCACAAGACGGCGCGCACGGCGGCGTGGCAGCGGTAGGCGCCGTGGATGACGCCGCGGTGCAAGCCGACAGAGTGGCCGACGCAGACGGTGACGAAGGCCACGGCGACGGCCGCGGCGGCGCGTGACGTCGTCAGCGTCGCCGGCAGCAGCAGCACCGCTGGCACGAGGTGCAGGTAGAGCCACAGCGCCTTCACGGGTGCGAAGACGACGCGGCCGATGTGCGGCGGCATCCACTTGACCGAGATTGCGGGAGCGCTGGACATGAGAGCCTCCGCCCTCACGCTACGACGACGCCGGTGACGACGTTGCCGCGCGGCGGGCTGCCACGTGCTTCAGAAGAAGCGCGTCAGAAGTGGCAGCCGTCGGCGTAGGAGACGTCGGCGCGCTTCGTCGTCAACGCTGGCGGCTTCCACGACGACGACGCCCACGCCTTTGCCGCGGTTGCGTACGCCGGCAGCTGCGCGTCGACGACGTTCTTCTTCTCGCAGAAGCACGTCCAACCAGCGGCGCTCTCGTAGTTGCGGGCGAGGCGGGTCTCGAGCAGCGCGCGCAAACACGGCGGCGCCGCGGCCCACGACGGCGCCGCGGCCTCGAGCGCCTGCGTGAAGGCAGCGACGTCGAAGCAGGCCTGGTCGTCGGTCACCTGGCGAAAGCCGACCGAGAACCACGTCGTCAAGAGGCCGTCGGTGGCATCGACGAAGGCGCTGACGTTGGCAGGGCCGAGGGCGGCCAATTCGCCGAGGTCTTCGCCGGCGACGACGCCGACCGCGTGTCTGACGACGGCGATGCCGGTGAGCGCGGCCGACAGCTGCGCCAACTGCGGCTCGATGACGTCGACCTGCTCGGTCCACTTGTCGCTCGGAAAGCCGCCAGCGATCGTCACGGCGCGGGTCTCGAGGGCGCAGAAGCCCTCGGCCGTCGGCTTCTTGCGCTGCGCCGCCACCAACGCGTTCAACGACGACAACTGCTCGATCTGCGCGGCGGTGAGGCCGAGGCTCTTCGCCACCAACGCGATGGCCTGCGGCGCCGGCAGATCGCGGCGCAGCGTGCCGCCGACGAAGCGGGCGTCGCCGACAAAGGCCTTGGGATTGGCCTCGACCAGGGCGAGCTCTTCACCCTGCAGCCGCGCGCGTTCGGCGTCATCGACGTCGTCGAGCTGGCTGTGGCGCAGCAAGAAGAACTGCAGATCGTAGACGTCGGCGAAGCGCTCTTTCGGCGCCGCCGTCAGCTCTTTCGTGCGCTTCGCGATCTCTCTGTGCAGCTGCGCCGTCGCGTCTTTCGCGACGGCGACGGTGTTGGGCTCGAAGTACCAGAGCGGCGGCCACTCGCTGTGCCGACAGAACACGCCGCGTTTGCCGCCGCCGACGTCGACAACGGCGCTTCTGACGTCGCAGTCGACGACAGCGCCGAAGCCGACGACGGCGCTGACGGCGGCGTCTTTGTCGCCAGCGGTGCGCAAGCGAACGCCGGAGCCTGTGACGAGGCGGGCCTCGGACGGCAGCGCGAGCGCAAGCACCAACAGGGGAAGAGGCAGCATGCGCCAACCTTCCCACAGACGCCCTTTCGAGGTCAGGCGCGTTCGCATAGCGACGACGTCGGAGGTGTCTTCATGCGCGCTCTCGCACTCGTCTCTTTCGGCCTCGCCGTCGCACTGGCCGTCCCCGCCGCGGCTGACGAAGGCATGTGGACCTTCAACAACTTTCCTGCCGACAAGGTCGCCGCGAAGTACGGCTTCAAGCCCGACGCCGCGTGGCTCGACAAGGTGCGGCTCGGCAGCGCCCGCATCGCCGGTGGCTGCTCGGCGAGCTTCGTGTCGCCCGACGGACTGGTGATGACCAACCACCACTGCGCGCGCTCGTGCATCGCGCAGCTGTCGACGAAGAAGAAAGACTTCATCGAAGAGGGCTTTCTCGCCAAAGACCGCGCCGCTGAAGTGAAGTGCCCCGAGATCGAGATCAACCAGCTGATCTCGATCAACGACGTCACCGCCCGCATGAACGCCGCCACCGCCGGCAAGACGGGCGCCGCCTACCTCGACGCGCAGAAGGTCGAGACCGCGAAGATCACCAAAGAGTGCAGCGACAAGGGCGGCGACGGCGTCCGCTGCGACGTCGTCTCGCTCTACAAGGGTGGCAAGTACGACCTCTACACGTACAAGCGCTACCAAGATGCAAGATTGGTCTTCGCTCCCGAGCACGCCATCGCCTTCTTTGGCGGCGACCCTGACAACTTCAACTTTCCACGTTACGACCTCGACCTCTCGTTTTTGCGTGTCTATGAGAATGGCAAACCGGCGCAGACGAAGAACTACTTTCCCTTCGCCAAGACGCCGACCAAAGAGGGCGACCTGACCTTCGTTTCGGGCCAGCCCGGTCACACCAGCCGCGAGTACACCGTCGCTGAGCTTGCCTTCGAGCGCGACTTCTCACAGACGAACCGCCTGCTGCGCCTGGCAGAGTGGCGCGGCCAGCTGACGCTGTTTGGCACGCGCGGCGCTGAACAAAAGCGCATCTCGGGCCCCGATTTGTTCGGCACTGAAAACTCGTACAAGGCCCGCCTTGGTCGCCTGCAATCCCTGCAAGACAAGCCATTCTTCGACTCGAAGATCAAAGCGCAAGCTGACCTGCTCAATGCA
>JANNAY010000209.1:0-1688 GCA_031384945.1 Deltaproteobacteria bacterium | reverse complement strand
GCGCGCAGCTCGGGTTCAGACAGCACGGGGACGACCATGGTCGCGAGGGCGAGGGCGAAGGCCAGCATCGGCAGAGCGTAACAGCAGGTGGTTGGGCCGGTCCGGCCGACGTCGGGGATGGAACGGTTTCCGCTGTTGTGTGGAACGAACGAGATGCGGAGGAGCTCGTTTCCCATCTCTCAGGCGCGGGGCGGCGCAGCCGGATGCGGCGTGGACGTCGACGCAGGCCCTGGCATTGGCTGTGAAAAAGCCGCCGCAGGAGGAGACGTCGGCTGTGAAATCGGGTTGGCCACCCGCAGTGAGCCCTTCCAGGTGCGCGTACCTGACGAGGTCAAAGACTCGCGTTGTCGGTGGGATGGCTTGGGTCGGCGCACCACACGGTGCGGGTCCGACAAGGTGACGCCGTGCGGACGGCGTCGCTGGTGGTGGACGCCAGGATCGCCGGAGCCCGTGCTCCGGCGGTGCCGGCGACGTGCGGCGGGGGGAGGGCGCGCGTCGACACCGACAATGGGAGGGCCTCTGCGAGTTCCGTCTTGGCAACGGCAGCGACGTCGACTGCCCTGCGCGAGCTGCGTCCGCGGGAATCCCATCGAAGGCTGACACGTTGCCGTTGGTGCACCACCCGCGGAGCTCACCATGAAGCGCAACGTCGAGAAGACCCGCCGCCTGCTGCGTCACCTCGCCCGCCGCATCGTCCGCGGCTACTGCGCCGCCGCCCTCGTCGCCGGCGGCTTCGTCGGCGCCGCCTCCGCCCTCGAAGACGACGTCAACGACGACGACGCCGAGACAGAAGTGCCGCGCATGAAGGCCGCCGTGCACAGGGCGACGCTGCAGGTGCTGCAGCAGCCCCACAGCAAGAACAGCGAGCGCGCGCTCGTCGCCCTGATGGCCGCCAACGAGGCCCTCGCCGTCGCCTCCGTCGAGTCGCCAACCGAGGCTCACGTGCAGGACATCCTCGTCTCCGCCGCCGTCGCCGCCGATCCCGACGTCTAACCGGCGCGGCGAAACGTGAGGTTCAAGCGACGCCGTCCGAGCAGCGGATGGGCGCCGTCTTTGAGCGCGCTGACACCGTGAAAATTCAGACGCCCGGGGCCGCCGAAGACGACGACGTCCCCGTGGTCGACGCGCAGCTTCGTCACCGCTGACGTGCGCGTGGCGCCGCCCCAGAGAAACACCGCTGGCAATCCCAGCGACACCGACACAATGGGAGCGCTGCGGTTGCGCTCATTCTTATCTTGATGAAGTCCCATTAGTGAACCGGGCAAATACTGGTTGATCAGGCAGGCATCGGGAACAAATCCAGGATACCCCGCCTCCTGCGCCGCCGACGTCGCCAGCGCCTGCAACGCCTCTGGCAGCGGCGGCCACGGCGTCGTCGTCGTTGGATCCGTCGTCGTGTACGCGTAGCCGTGCGCGTCGGCCGTCCAGCCGCGGACGCCGCAGTTGGTCATCGACACCGACATCGTGCCCGACGGCGTCGTCATGTGCCGCAGCGGGGCCTGCGCCATCACGCCGTTGACGGCAGCGACCACGGCGCCTGCGTCGGCGACGAAGCCGCGGAGGACAACGCAGCCGGCGCCGACGTCTTCGCGGGACGGCACCATTTGCTGTGTCGCAAACAGATCGACCTGCCCGCCCCTCACCACAGCATCAACGCCGCGACTCGCGGGCCAACAGCGTCTTCTTTC
>JANNAY010000189.1:0-6168 GCA_031384945.1 Deltaproteobacteria bacterium | reverse complement strand
CGCAGGCGCTGACCGGACACGGCGGTTGGCCCATGACGGTGTTTCTCGTGCCGGCGTCGAAGCAGCCGTTCTTTGCGGGCACTTACTTCCCCGCCCGCGACGGCGACCGCGGCACCCGCGTGGGATTTCGCACGCTGTGCCTGCGCCTCAGCGAAGCGTGGACCCACGAGCGCGAAAAAGTCGTGACGTCGGCGCAGGCCATCACCGACGAGCTCTTGCCCATGATGCGCCCACCCGCCCCCGCCGATCGGCCGGGCATCGAGGCCGCCGACGACGTCGTGGCCTTCGTCGCCTCGCGCTTTGACAGCAAATGGGGCGGCCTCGATTCGGCGCCGAAGTTTCCCTCGACCACGCCGCACCGGCTGCTGCTGAAGCACAGCGCGATGACGAAAAAAGACGCGGCGCAAACCATGGCGCTGTTCACGCTGCGCAAGATGATCGACGGCGGTTTGCACGATCAAGTGGGTGGTGGATTTCACCGCTATTCGGTCGACGAGAAATGGTTGATCCCCCACTTCGAGAAGATGCTCTACGACAACGCCCTGCTCGTGCCGTCGCTGGTCGAGGCGTGGCAGGTCACAGGTGACGACGTGTTTCAACGCGCCGCCCGCGACACCCTCGGCTGGATGACCCGCGAGATGCACCACAAAGACGGTGCGTTCTTCTCCGCCACCGACGCGGATTCACTCAATCCCAAAGGCGAGCGCGAAGAGGGCTGGTTCTTCACCTGGACGTTCGACGAGCTCAAGGCCGAATTGGGCGAAGACGACGCCCGCGCCGTCGCCGCCGCCTACGACGTCGTCAAAGACGACGACGCCCACGACAGAAGGGGCAACTTCGAACACGGCCGCTCGATCCTCTGGCGCAAAGAGACCATCGACCTTGTCATGGCGCGCACAAAGCTCACCGCTGCGGCCATCGACCAGGCGTGGCAGCGCGCGCGTCCGAAGCTCTTGCGAGCGAGAAACGAGCGCCCTGCCCCGCTGCGCGACGACAAGATCCTGACAGCGTGGAACGGCCTGGCCATCTCGGCGTTCTCGCGCGCCGCCTTTGCCTTCGAGGCCGATCCCAAGAGCGCGGGCCGCGACGACGCCTACAAAGACGTCGCCGTCCGCGCCTTCGACTTCGTCTTTTCAACGCTGCGCGACGGCAAAGAAGGCCGCCTCTTGCGCTCGTGGAAAGACGGGACGCGCGGCGCGAAAGGCGTGCTCGACGACCACGCCTTTCTCTGCCGCGCGGCCCTCGATCTCTTCGAGCTCACGTCGCAAGCCCGCTTCTTCGACGCCGCCGTCGCCATCGACGCCGTCGTCGCCGCTCGCTTCGAAGACGTCGTCGATGGCGGCTTCTTCTTCACCGCCGACGACAGCGAAGCGCTGCTCGCCCGCGAGAAGCCCGACCGCGACGGCGCCGAGCCCTCGGGCACGTCGATACACGTCGAGAACCTCGTGCGTCTGTCGCTGCTCACCGACGACGAGAAGTTCCGCGCGCGCGCCGAGGCCGCGCTGCGCGCCAACGGACAGATCTTGAAGAAGCACCCGCACGCGCTGTCCGAAATGGTGAACGCGCTGCTGCTGCTCGAGAAAGGCAAAGAGATCGTCGTCGTGCGGCCTCGCACTCCCGCGAACGCGAACGCGAAGAACGCGAAGAACGCCGATCCCTTGCTCGATCTGGTGCGGCGCCGCTACGTGCCCGCCCGTGTCATCGTCGTCGTCGAAGAAGGCAGCGCGCTCGCTGAAAAATTGCCGCTCTTGCACGGCCGCGGCTGCAAAGACGGCAAGACCACCGTCTACATCTGCGAGCGCGGCGCCTGTCAGCTGCCCGTCAACGACCCGCGGGCCCTGCTCGAACAGCTGCAGCACCTCGGGTAGCGTCGCGCCACATGCAAAAAATCGAAGTCTTCTACGACGTCGTCTCGCCCTACTCGTACCTCGCCTCCGAGGTCCTGCAGCGCTACCGGCCCAGGTGGAAGATCGAGCTCGTCTGGCGTCCGGCGTTTCTCGCTGGCGTCATGAAAGCTGTGGGCAACGTGCCGCCGGCGACGTTGCCGGCGCGGGCGCCGTACCTGCTGCGCGACGTGCAGCGAAAGGCGCGCTTCTACGACGTCGCCCTCGGCTTTCCTGAAGACTTCCCCGCCAACACGCTCAGCTGCATGCGCCTGACGACGCTGGTGCAGCTCGAGCAGCCGGCCAAGCTCGAGGCGTTCTCGCGTGCTGCCTGGCAGCGCCACTGGGGCGCCGGCAAAGAGGTCAGCTCTCCCGAAGCGCTCGCCGCCATCTGCAACGCGGCTGACGTCGACGTCGCCTTGATTGCGCGCATCGGCGAGCAGCCCGTCAAGGATCGCTTGAAGGCCAACACCGACGAAGCCGTCGAACGCGGCGCCTTTGGCTTTCCGGCGATCTTCACCAAGGTCGACGGCGAAGATCAGCTCTTCTTCGGCTCCGACCGCTTCGACGTCATCGCGCACGAGCTCGGCTTGCCGTGGCACGGACCAAACCCGACGTAGACTCACAACCAAGGTTGGGCATCGTCGGCGCGGCTGCGCGCCCCACGGCTTCCGGACGCGCGTCTGCCCCTGAAGCTGTTCGGCGGCACCGACGACAAAAATCTGAGGTCACGTCGAGGTCGCGACGTCGTCACGGGCCCGCGCCGCTCCCCGAACAGACCGGAGAAATGCTAGGTTCGTTGCTCTCCAAAGAGGATCAGTGTGGGGCACACGATGGAGCTGAACCAGGACGGCGAACCCCACCGGGGGGGCCCCCCCGTGGATCCGCTGTTGGGTCGGCTCCTGCTTCACTACCGGGTCATCGAGGTCATCGGCCAGGGCGGCATGTCCGTCGTCTACCGCGGCCGCGACGAGCACCTCGCCCGCGACGTCGCCATCAAGGTGCTGCACCCGTTCTTGCGCGAGAAGCCAGAGTGTCGCACCCGACTCGCCCGCGAAGCCCGCGCCGTCGCGCGCCTCGAGCACGCGCACATCGTCAAGGTCTTCGACTTCAGCGGCGACCGCCCGACGCTCAACGAAAAGAAAGACGACGGCCGCGCGGGCTTTGGCCACTGGCCCGACGAAGGCTTCATCGTCGCCGAGCTCGTCAAGGGTGGCACCCTCAAGCGCCACGCCGAGAAGTCCGGGCTGTGGGCGGTGCCTGAGATCGGCGCGATGGTGGTGTGGCAGCTGGCGCTCGCGCTGCAGCACGCCCACGACAACGGCGTGGTGCACCGCGATCTCAAGCCAGAGAACGTGATGGTGCGCGACGACGGCGTGCTCAAGCTGATGGACTTCGGCATCGCCCAGATCGCCGATCAGGGCGGGCTCACCGTCACCGGCACGCTGCTCGGATCGCCCGCGCACATGGCGCCCGAGTGCATCGACGGACACCCCGCCGACGAGCGCAGCGACCTCTTCTCGCTTGGCACCGTGCTCTATTGGATCACCACGGGCGCGCTGCCCTTCGAAGCGCTGACGCCGCACGCGCTGTTGAAGCTCATCGTCGACGGCAAGGCGGCGCCGGCGCAGCAGAAGTCGTCGAAGGTCTCCGACGACCTCGCCAGGGTCATCCACAAGTCCCTCGCGACCAAGCCGAGCGATCGCTACGCGTCGGCAAGAGAGATGGCCGCCGCCCTCGAAGACGTCCTCGAAAAATCGGGGCTCCCGGCCGATCCGGTGCTGCTGCGCGACGCGCTGGCGTCGCCGTCGAACGAGCTGCCGAAGTGCGCGGCCCGCGTGCGCGCGGCGTTTCTCGAGCGCGCGCAAAAGGCCCTCGACGAAGGCGCCACCGCCCGCGCGCTCGGCTGCTTGAACCGCGTCCTCGCCGACGACGCCGCCGACAAAGACGCGCGCGCCTTGCTCGACCGCCTCGACGTCGACGACACCGCCCCCGTCGCCGACGACGCCGCTCTTCGGGCCGCCATCGACGGCAAAGACAACAACGACCTCAGCAGCGGCGAGGTCACCGACCCCGGCGCCATCACGCTGTCGCCGCAGCCGTCGACGACGAATTCGTTGGCGCCGTCGTCGCCGCTGTGGCCGCGCATCTTTGTCGCCGCCACCGCCCTCGCCCTCGTCGTCGCCGCCGTCGCCATCGCCAACGCCGTCGACGAGGTCGCCACGCCGACGCCGCCGAATTCGACGCCGCCTCTGCCTGAGGCGTCAAACGACATCGACGGCGTCACCCGCGGCTCGCCCGACTTCGCCAGCGACGACGACGACGACGACCGCGGCCCGCGCCGCAAAAAGAAGACCGACCGCAAGCTGCTGCCGACGACGGTGTTGACGCCGATGCTGACGACGCCGGTGTTCACGCCAACGACGACGACGCCAGCGACGCCGACGGGCACGCAGGGCGAGCGCCGCAAGGTCACCTTCCGCGCCACGCCGTGGGCCGACATCGTCATCGACGGCGTCGTCGTCGCCCACGACAAATACGGCCCCTTCGACGCCGACCTCGGCTACGGCGACCACGTCGTCGTCTTCAAGAACCCGCAGGCCAAAGAGCACGCGCAGAGGTTCACCGTCACCAAAGAGGGCCCCCTCGAAGTCTCGGCCCGCCTCGAGCCCAAGCCGGCGAACCTCAGCGTGCGCTGCAACGTCGGCGACGCGTTCGTCGTCGTTGGCGGCGACAAAGGCACCGGCAAGCCCGCCACCGAGAGCCTCGAGCGGCCGCTCGTCGTCGTGCTGGGCAAAGACTCGAAGGTCGAGCGCGAGGTCTTTGTCTACAAAGAGGGCTTCGTCCCCTACCGGCGGCGCCACCTCTTCCTCGCGGGCGAGACGACGTCTGTCGACGTCGTGCTAGAACCCGACGGCGTTGAGGGTGAGAAGCAGACTCCGAAGAAGAACGCGCCGCCCGTGCTCGGCGGTCCGCCCACGCCCTGAGCTTGGATTCTTGATCATCGCGCTCTTGCTGCTTTCGACAACATTTTCAGCAGCGACGAAAGCGCAAGAGACGCCTGAGACGCCTGAGACGACGACGACAGCGCCGCTGCCCGAAGAGTCGGCAGACCAAAAATTCAAGCGTGGCAAGGGGTATTTTGAATACCGTGATTGCCCCGGCACCATCGCCGCTGTGTCTGAGCTGGCGGTGCCCGGCCAGCTCTCCGACGAGAAAGATCAGCTCGAGGTCCACCGCATGCTGGGCATCTGCCATGCGCTCGTCGACAGCCCCGATCACAAGCGCGAGGCAGCCCGCGAGTTCTCGTCGCTCTTGAGCATCGACCCTGACTTTCAGCTCGACCCCTTCGAGGTGCCCCCTCACGTCGTCGAGGTCTTTGAGACACAGAAGACGGCGATGAAGGCGCGGCTCGACGAGATCCGCCGCGCGCGCGCCAATGAAGACAACTTTGCCGACGGCGGCGTCCTCGTCGAACGCACCACCGAGGTGCGGGTGACGCCGTTCTCCAACGTCTTCTTGCCCTTTGGCCTCGCCCAGCTCTCGAACGGCGACCTCGTCAAAGCCGGCATCTTCGGCGGCGTCCAGGGCGTCGCCCTCGCCGTCGACCTCGTCGGCTTCGTCGGCGTCACGGTGCTGCAAGCCCAGACCGACGGCGGCTTCGTCGTCACCCCAGAGCAAAAGGCCGCCTTTGACGTCTTCTGGGGCGCCCAGGCCGTCGGCGTCGCGGTCCTCGGCATCGCCTACATCGGCGGTGTCAGCGACGCCTGGTACAACCGCGAAGAGCAGGCCGTGCTCGCCGAGAAGCAGACGAAGCGGCCGTTGACGTCGTCAGAGCTGAAGAAGCTCAAGCGCATCGAGCGCGCGCCCGACCCAGAGACCACGCCCGCTCCGGCGCCCTGACAGCCACTGGACAGAGACACCACTCACCGCGGCGGGCCTCATCGAATGTGGCGCCCCTGCCCATCGGCGCAGCATTCGTCACTTCTCTCACCGAAGCGGGCCGCATGAATGTGGCACCCCCTGCCCATGGCCGCGGTCGTGACGTCGTCGATCACCGCAGATCACGGCCGCTATGGGGGCCTGCATCGCGTTGGCGATCAGATTCGGTGATCGATGCAGCACAACTTGACGCAGCATCGTCGTCGACGAACCGCTCCCTCGCCGTGGAGAGGTCAGGGTGAGGTCTTCGTCTTCTCAGACAGCGTCGAGGGCGCTCTTGCCGTCGCGCAAGATGGCGACCTGCGTGTTGTTCTCGAGGATCAGGTGCGGGCCCTGCGACTTG
>JANNAY010000050.1:0-2330 GCA_031384945.1 Deltaproteobacteria bacterium | reverse complement strand
GCCGCCGGCCTGGGCGCCGACGAGGTTGCAGGCGCCGTCAGAGCTGGCGAACGAGAAGAAGTCGATGTCGGCGTAGACGCGGGCGTCGACGCCGATGGGCAGGTCGGTGACCGTAAGGCGGATGCCGTTGCTGGCGTCGTCGAAGTTGAAGTCGAGACGGTCGCGCAGGTTCGCGATGTTGATGAGGATCGCGCCGGGGTAGCGCTCGAGGGGCTGGCCCTGGCCGTTCGTCGACGTCGAGAAGTTCAGGTTGACCCGCGGGTTGTCGGTGCGGATGACCTGCTCACCGAGCGGGATCGCGAGCGTGTTCGGATCGCCGGGACGCGTCGGAAACTGCGTCAGAAGGATGTCTTGCATGTGGCTCTGCACGAAGTCGAGGCCCGCTTGCGACATGCGCATGCGCGCGCCGTCATCGACCTGCTCGACGCCGTTGGGGACGCTGTCGGCGGTGAGTCCGTAGACGTATTCGTTGGAGCAGCTGCCGCAGTTCAAGCCCCCGCTGCAGCCGACGGCCGCGAGCAGGACACCGAGGGGCAACAGACGGCGGAACGACGACGGACGATGCATGTCGGAATGAAAGCAGAAAGTTCTGCACTGGGCCAGCGAGGTTCCGCGTTTCTCGTCGCCGATCTGGGGCGATTCGTCGACGACGCGCTGCGTTGGTGCGATCGGGCGAAACGCACCAAAACGAAAACCGGGGCGACCCTCGACGAGGAGCGCCCCGGTTGGTTGCTCAAACGAGCGAGCTCAGTTCTTCGCAGCGAAGGGCGAGCCCGACGAGCCGCCGACGCCGCCGTCGACGTCGAAGCCGGCCTTGGTGGGGCGAATCAAACGGGCGTAGTCGGCGATGGCCTTGCCCATCATCTCCTGGCCCATCTGGATGGTGATGAACATGCCGAAGTAGCAGGCAATGACACCGAGGGAGCCGATCATGCCGGCGATGAGGACGGCGACGAAGAGCAGCAGGTACTGTGTTCCGCCCTCTTTCATGACTTCCCAGATGCGCTTGAACTGCAACGAGGCCCACGGTTCACCCTCAACAATGTGGAGGAAGTACACGGCGGGCATCACGACATTCATGAGCAAGCTGAGCAGCAGCACGCCAGCGTACATGAGGATGACGATGGCCATGGCGGCGTCTTGTCCGCCGCGTCCGCCGGCGGCGGCGAGCACGCCAGCGACGACGCCGCCGCCGATCATGACGACGAAGATCATGCCCACCAGCGGCAGCATGGTGAGAAACATCTTCCAACCCGCGCCGAGGTAGTCGAACGACGCCTCGGGCAAGATGTCTTTGTCGGGCGCGTTGTTGAGGTGCTTCTCGGCGATGGTTTTCATCCAGCCTGAGAGGTTCAAAAACCCAGCAATGGGCACGAGGCACATCAAGCCAATCAAGGCACACTTCTTCAGCCAGTCCGGGTCTTTCATCGGCTGCTGAATGATGGCACCGAGATCAAGCTGATCGGCGCCGCCGATCTTGTCGTTCATGCTGGGCATCGTGGGCTCCTGTGGGGGACGGGCGGACCCTAGCAGGACCGTCTTCCACACCTAGGGGCCAGGTCACACGCACTTACAGGGGCAGGCGGGACGGGTTGCCGAGCAGCTTCTCGAAGGCGCCTTCGAGCACGGCGTCGACGTCGATGTCGGCGGGCAGGGCGCGCTGGTGCAGCTCGCTCTCGCTGCGGTCGAAGAGGGCGAGAGAGGCGAAGAAGGCGTCGCGGTCGGCGTTGTCTGCGGGCATGTGGTGACCTCCGCCTCCAGCGTCTGCCACGTGGCGCCACGTCTCCAGTTTTCGTCCACCGTCGAAGAGAACCGCGAGCAGTCCGCAATGTTTGGCTTCCCCGTAGCGGCCGTGGCGTCTGAGCAGAGCGACGATGCTTGAGCCGCGCCCACGGGGTCTCAAGATTGGTCACATCTCGGGTTTGTCGGATCGAGCTCCGAGCGTCGTCGCTCCCCGCCCCCCTCGCCCAGGCTCGGACCCCAAAGTTTTGGGGTAGAAGTCGCGGTTTCATGATGCATTTCGGCGCGCCGATGAAACAGCATCGTCGTCGGCAATCAACTGCTGCCTGTTCGCTCGAGTTGCGATCCTGCACCCCAAAATTTTGGGGTCCGAGCCTAGGCGCGGGGGGGCTATTGGCGATGATGCTCGCCAACGATCTTCCGAGATGTGACCAATCCTGAGCACGGGGTCAGGGTGCCGCGCGCTCGTGGGCCTCGAGGAACCGATGCCCCACCGACGACAATGACGAGGGGCCTCACCAGTGCACAGTTCAATCGTACAGTTCGAAGCGGAACTTGTAGCGCACGAGGGAGTCGACCTTCTGGCCCTC
>JANNAY010000028.1:0-10639 GCA_031384945.1 Deltaproteobacteria bacterium | reverse complement strand
AGAGGTTGAGGGCGGCGCTGGCCTCGTGGGCGAGCACGCGGTCGACGATGGCTTTGTCGTCGACGTCGTTGTCGCAGAAGTCGGCGAGGTCGTCGGCGAGGACGACGATGGCCGCGAGGGCGCTGCTGGTTGTTGCGTGGTGCTCGCCGAGAGCCTTGGCCATGTGCTCAGGCAAGCGCCACGCTCTGACGAGGTCGGCGCCGATGCCGGCGTGGGCGTCGTCGACGACCTGCAGAATCTCGGCGCGAAATTCGATGGCGTTGGCGACGCGATCGCAGGCCGATTGCAAGAGCACCGGGATGCCAACGTCGTGCAGCAGTCCGCACAAGAAGGCTTCTTCGACGGGGCCGCGCAGCCGCCGCGCGATCTCTTGCGCCCACAGTCCGCACAACAAGCCGTGTTGAAACGCGTGGCGCGCTTCGGCCTCGAAGCCGCGGGCGCGAAACAACCGCGACTCGCTGGCGACGAGAATGGCGACGTCGCGCAGCTTTTGTGTGCCGAGCCGCGCTGCAGCCTGGTGCAGCGAGACGATGGGCTCGCGCCCGCGGTAGAGCGGGCTGTTGGCGAGGCGCAGCACGTGCGCCGACATCGCGGCGTCTTTGCTGAGCACGTCGGCGAGGGCAGCGAGGCTGCTCTTGGGATCACCCGTCATGCGCAGCACGCGCTCGGTGACGTCGGGCAGCACCGGCAGGTCGCTCGACGTCAGGCCGAGCGCCCACGACGCGTCAAACGAGGGGGCCACAGGAGAAGCCGCGAGATCCACGCTGTTCACATCGGCCGCAGTGCCTCAGGCTTGAGAGCCCATGGATCCAACGAGTTGACGCCGTGGCTTCTGCCGCAGCGCCTTCGACACTTCGCTCACTTCGGTGTTCAACGCATCGTCGAGCAGCCGCGTGCCGTTGTGGTCGAAGACGGCGACGACGACGCCGTCTTCGAACATCAAGCGGTGCCCGGCGAGGGCGGGGATGCGCGTGCCCGGCAGAATCACGCCGGTGAGGTTCAGCGGATCGGCGGCCGAGAGCACGATGCGCTCTTTGTCGCGCGCCCGTTTGCGCATCGCGCGCAGCGCGCTGACGGCCTCGGGCAGGGCGAACTGCTCACCCGAGAAGCCGGTGACGAAGCGACCGCCGCGCACCTCGCCACGCACTTCCATGCGGCGCAGGGCGAGCAGCACGTCGCGCCACGGCGGCGCCACCGGATCGCGCTCGACGAGGCGGCGGAAGACCACGCCCCAGCGGCGCAGCCACAGGCGCGCGACGCGTTCGGCTTTGGCTTCGTCGTCGATGGCGACGACGCCAGCCGGATCGATCAGGGAGAAGCGGCCGGCGACGTCGAAGCCGGAGCCAAAGACGGGGCGCGCCCGCTGGGCCCTGCGCATGCGCTCTTTCTCTTTGGCAGGACGCACCAGCGCGCGCACCGCAGCGAAGCCGTCGGCGATGACGTCGCCGCGGCCGATGAGCTCTTGGATCGACTGCTCGAGCTCTGACGGCAGCTGCTTCGTCTCTTTCTGCAGATCGCGAAAGAAGCTGGCGCCGCGGCGCTGCAAGACCTCGCGCACCGCCGTCGCCTTTGACGACAACGGCTCCGCAGAAGACGAAGCAGAAGACGACGACGGCCACCACGCCGCGGTGTCAGGGTCGAGAAACGTCAAGGCCGTCGCCCGCTGCAGCGTGCCGCCGGATTTTTCACCCGCCCCGCGCAGCGCATGCGGGCGACAGCGCCAGACGACGTCGCCGGACAAGCACAAGCCGTCGACGTCACCGTGGTCGAAGCCGGCGACGCGGGCGGGCAAAATCTCGGACTCCCACGCCGAGGCCGGCGCCGACGCGCCGTCGAGGGTCATGAGCACGGCGTGCAAGCCGTCGCGTCCCCGGCGGCGCGTCTCTGGGGTGACACCGTGGTGCTGAAACAAGAAGCGCATGAAGTCTTGCGCCGGCACCGGATCGATCTCTTGGCGCAGCCGCTCGAGCATGCGGCGGCGCGTGCGCGTGACCAGCCGGCGACTCCAAATCGTCGCTTCGGCGATCGACGAAACGTACTTGCCTTCGATGGCGACGCCGTCACGCAGCAGCTTCTCGAGCGCTGGCCGCGTCAACGATTCGTCGATACCAAGATCTGCGAAGTGAGCGGCGAGGGGTCGCGGACCGTGAATTTCAAGACGGCCGCGCAGCACCTCCATCAGCATCTCGTGCGTCGGCTCGGTCAGCAGGGCCTTGCGCTCGATGGCCACGACGACCTTCGACCCGGCGATGTCGCCTTCGACGGCGCGCGCCTTGCGCAGCAATTCGTCGACGAGGCCGCTGAAGCGCACGCCGCCCAATTCGCGCATCTCGTCGCGTCTGACGGCGCCGTAGACGACGAGGGCGTCCCAGGCTTCGTCTTCGGATTCGACGTCGGCGTGGACTTCGTCGAGGACGGCGGCGACGGCGTCGACGTCGAGGGCGACGGATTCGTCGTCGAGGGCGCTGCTGGCCGTGCCTCTGCCCATGATCGCCTGCACGCGCCGCTCTTCGAGGGGCACGTCGTCGAGAAACGCGTAGGGCCGTGCGCTCAACACCTCGTAGGCGAGGGGCGATGGCTCGATGCGCTCGACGCACGTGACGCTGATGTCGCCGCACTCGATGCCCTGCAGCATCTCGGTGAGGCCCCGCAGGTCCATGGCCTCTTGCAGGCAATCTTCGACGGTCTGCTTCACCAGCACGTCGTCGGGCACCTCACGATCGCCGGGGATGTTCTCGGCGCAGGCCACCTGCATCGGAAACAGCGCGACCAGCACGTCTTCGGCGGCAATGCGCAAGAGGCCCGGCGGCACGCGCTTGCCGTTTCTGTTGCGCAGCACCGTCAGCGAGCGCGTCACGTTCCACCGAAAGCGCGTGCCGAACATCGGCGCCTGCAAGACCGCCTGCACCAGCACATCGCGGACATTTTTTGAATTCACGAAGCGTGGAACCGCGGTCAGCTCGACGCCCGAGATGGCGCCGACCGACAGCAAGATGCCGTCGTTGGTGGCGGCGGCCTGCAGCTCAAAGTCGAACGTGCGGCAGAAGCGCTTGCGCAGCGACAGTCCCCACGCCCGGTTGATGGCCGAGCCGAAAGGCGAGTGAAAGACGATGTGCGTGCCGCCGAGGCCGTCTTCGAAGCGTTCGACGACGACGCGCTTCTTCGTCGGCAGTGTGCCGAGTGCGACCCGGGCCGCGCACAAATACGCAGCCATCTGTGACGCGGCCGACCACGGCAGGTGCCACCGCTCGACCAGCGCGCGGGCGACGTCGGCTTCGCCTTTGCCTGCTGCCATCATGTCGTTGACGAGGTCTCTGACGACGTCGAGGTGGTTCGACAATTCAGGCGAGCGCCCCGGCGCTTCACCGAGCCAGAAGGGCAGCGTCGGCGGCTGTCCGCGTGCGTCGCTGACCAGCAGGCTGCCGCGCCCGCCGCGCTCGATGCGCCACGAGGTGTTGCCCAGTTGAAAGATGTCGCCAGGCGACGACTCGATGGCCCAGTCTTCGTTGACGGTGCCGACAGTGAGCCCCGACGGCGTCTCGATCACGGCGACGTCGCCCATATCGGGGATGGCGCCGCCCGAGGTCATCGCCGCCAACCGCGCGCCCTTGCGCGGCCGCAGCGTGTTCGTCGTCGAGTCGAGGTACATCCACGAGCCGCGCCGCCCCCGCGGGGTTTGCACGCCCTCAGCTGAGAACTTGATGACTTCGTCGATTCGCTTGTCGTCGAAGTGACGATACGGATACGCCCGCCGCATCATGGCTCTGACATCGTCGATGCGCAGGCCTTCGTCGCCAGCTGCGGCGACGGCGGCGATGATGTGTTGGGCGAGCACGTCGACGCCGCCTTCAGGGATGATCAGCTGATCGAGATCCTTCGTCTGCACGGCGTCGACGAGGGCGATGGCTTCGGCGAGCTCGTCGCGCGACAGCGGAAAAATTCTGCCCTTCGGGATGAGTGACTTGTGGTGACCTGCGCGACCGACCCGCTGCAAGAGCGTGGCGATGGTGCGCGTGCTGCCCAGCTGACAGACGAGGTCGACGCTGCCGACGTCGATGCCCAGCTCGAGCGACGCCGTGGCCACCAGCGCGCGCAGGTTGCCGGCCTTGAGCCGCGTCTCGGCGTCGAGCCGCTTCTCTTTGGCCATCGAGCCGTGGTGCGAGCCGACCAGGCCCTTGCCGATGGTGTCGGCGAGGGCGTCGTCGAGGGCGGCGGCGAGGCGCTCGGCCATGCGCCGCGTGTTGACGAAGACCAGCGTGGTCTTGTGCTCGTTCACCAGCTGCGCGAGCCGGCGCGTGACCTCGCCAAAGACCTCGCCGGCCATGACCGCCTGCAGCGGCGACGACGGCATCTCGATGCCCAGATCGATCGGGCGCGAGTGGCCGGCGTCGACGACGACGCAGGCGTCTTTGCCGGAGCCGGCGACAAAGGCGGCGACTTTTTCGATGGGCTTCTGCGTCGCCGACAAACCGATTCGTTGCAGCGGCACGCCGTGGTGGGCGCGCACCAGGGCGTCGAGGCGCTCGACCGACAGCGCGAGGTGGGCGCCGCGGCGCACGGCGCAGACGGCATGCACCTCGTCGAGAATGATGCTGCGCGCGCTGCTGAGCATCTTCTGGCCGCTCTCGCTGCCGAGCAGCACGAACAGCGACTCGGGCGTCGTCACCAACACATGCGGCGGCTTCTTCGTCATGCCCACGCGCTCTTTTTGCGGCGTGTCGCCGGTGCGCACGCCGACGCGGATGCTCTTGGCCACGCCGAGCCGCTCGGCCACGCCCTCGAGGGGCAAGAGCAGGTTCTTGCCGACGTCGTTCGACAGCGCTTTGAGCGGCGAGACGTAGACGACGCGCAATTCGTCGCCGAGCACGCCGTCGCGGGCGTCTTTGGCGAGGTCGTCGAGGGCGGACAAAAAGGCCGCCAGCGTCTTGCCTGAGCCCGTGGGTGCGGCGACCACGACGTCTTTGCCGGCCTTCAACAGCGGCCACGCCTCTTCTTGCGGCGGCGTCGGCTCGCCGAGGGTGTCGCGAAACCACGAGGACACGGCCGGCAGAAACTGCTCGAGAGCGGACATGCCCGAATCATACTGAACACCTGTGTCGTTGTCTGGTGGTTCGTCGTCGTGGGAACGCCCCTGCATGAGATCCGCTCCGCGCTCCTCCACAGCCCTCTCGATCGCCCTCTCCACCCTGCTCGCGACGGCGGCGTCGGCGCAGGTCCCCGCGCCGCAGGTGCCCGCCCAGAAGCAGACCATTCCGCGTGACGCCATCAAAGAGCGCAAGCCGGTCGCGCCGCCGTCGGCTCCTTCGACGACGCCGCCTTCATCTTCGTCGTCGACGTACACGGGCCTCGGCGCCGAGAGCGTGCCGCCCGAGGTGATGGCGAAGTTTCGCGCCGCGCCGCTGCCGTCGACGGTGACGCGCCGGGTGCAAGCGATGCTCGACGTGCGCAGCCCCGGCGCGGGCGTGCTCACGCCCGACGGCAAACGGCTGTTCTTCACGTGGGGCGTCACCGGCGTGCGGCAGATTTGGCGGCTCGACGGGCCCAACACGTTTCCGGTGCAGATGACGGGCGGCGAAGACGCCACCAGCGTCGTCGGCGTCACCCGCGACGGCACGCAGATCGTGGTGTCGCGCGATCAGAAGGGCGAAGAGAACCCCGGCCTCTACCTGCAGAGCGTCGACGGCGGACCCCTCGTCGTCGTGCAGCACAAGCCGAAGGTGCAGACCCAGGCGTCGCATCTGTCGGACGACGGCAAATACCTCTACTTTCGCGCCAACGATAAGAAGCCCGACTCGTACGTGCTGTATCGGTATGTGTTCGCAACAAAGTCGATCGAAACAGTGCTCGATCAAGACGGCATCTGGGGCGTCGCCGACCGCACCGCCGCCAAGGGCAAGAGCGAGGGCAAGCTGCTGCTCAACAAAGAGGTCGGCAGCAACATGGTCGAAGTCTTCGAGTACGACGAAGCCAGCAAAGCCCTCACGCCCTTGTTCGGACAAGGCGAGCGCGAAGACTACTCCTCCTTCTACGGCGCCGGCGACGACGTCTTGACCGTCACGCCGCACTTCTCTGAGTTTCGCCGGCTGATGCAGTTCGACCGCGCGTCGAAGAAGTTCACGCCCGTCACCACCGACGAAAAATGGGACGTCTCGGCCTTCACCGATGCGGCGCGCACGCGCATCTACGTGAGCCGCAACGAGGGGGGCCGTACAAAACCATTGATCATCGATGCGAAGACGAAGAAGCCGCAGAAGATGCCGGCGCTGCCGACCTTTGATCTCTTTGGTTGGGGATCCACGACGCCTGATTCTCGCTACACCGCGATCACCCTCGACGCCGGCGTGCGGCCCAGCGAGGCGTGGGTGCTCGAGTGGAAGACGGGCAAGCTCGTTCGTTGGCACGTGCCGTCGGCGCCCGAGGTCGACCTCAAGGCCTTCGTCCCGGTGGCTCTCGAAGAGTACCCTGCGAGAGACGGGGCCAAGGTGCCGATGTTCGTGCGCCGTCCGGCGTGGTGCGCAACGGGTGCTGCGCCGTGCCCGGTCATCGTCGACTTTCACGGCGGCCCCGAGGGTCAAACGATGGCGGGCTTCTCGGCCCGCGCGCAGCTCTTCGTGGACGCTGGCTTCGTCTACGTGCAGCCCAACGTGCGCGGCAGCGACGGCTACGGCAAGGCGTGGCTGCACGCCGACGACGGCGTCAAACGCAAAGACGTCATCACCGACATCGAAGACGTCTCGATCTTCATCAAGAAGGCGTGGGCGAAGAACGGTGTCGCGCCGAAGGTCGGCGTCATGGGCGGCAGCTACGGCGGCTACTCGACGCTGATGGCGATGACGATGTTCGCCGGCGCCTACGACGTCGGCGTCGAGATTGTTGGCATCTCGAACCTCGTGACGTTCTTGATGAACACCGCGCCCTACCGCCGCGCGTTGCGCATTTCAGAGTACGGTGATCCCGAGAAAGAGCGCGATGCATTGTTGGCGCTCTCGGCGGTCACCTACGTCGACAAGGTCAAGGCGCCGCTGCTGCTCATCCAGGGCGCGACCGATCCTCGTGTGCCGGTGGGCGAGGCCATTCAAATGTATGAGGCCATGTCGAAGCGCGACGACCGCACCCGCATGATCATCTTTCCTGACGAGGGTCACGGCGTGCAGAAGCGCGAGAACTCGGTGCTGATGCTTGGCCACACGCTGGCGTTCTTCGAGCAGTACTTGCAAGCCAGGTGACCTCAAACCGAAGGCGTGAAGACGCGGTCGACGAGCCTGCGCAGGACGGGTTCGACGACCGCGACGTCGCAGCCGGCGGCGCCGAGCAAGCCGATGCCTTCGTCGATGGAGTCGGCGACGGCGTTCGGCATCTTTGACATCGACACGAGGCCGGCAGCGAAGAGGCGGATGGTGGTGGTGAACAGCCCGGGGGTGTCGAGCACCGTGACGACGCAGCGGTAGGCGTGGGCGTTGGCGACCTTCTGCAACAGCAGGCGCGTCGCCGCATCGGGCAGGTCGCTCGGCCGCAGGCGGCGAAAGCGATAGACGCCAAGCGCACACAGCTTGCCGGGATGCGCCTGCTCGGCCCGCGACAACGCGCGCTCGAGGGCCTCTGCGGCGCTGTAGCTGTAGGCCGTGTGCCAGGCGTTCAAGACGACGTTGTCGACGACGACGATGCCGCCTTCAGCCACGATTTCGATCTCGCCGTTTTGCATTCGCGACTCGATGACACGTCACGCACGAGGCGGCGAGAGCGCGAAGATCGCCAACCATGGCGGTGCGAACGCGAGCGACCACACCAGCAGCAGCGCGTCGTCGTCGTCGCGGCCGTAGACGAACAACAAGCCGAAGAAGAACAGCGCCGCCGGCACACGCAGCAGCACACCGAAGCGCAAACCGGCCGGACGTTGAGCGACCACGAGGGCGACAACGCCTGTGGCGACGACGATGGCGCCGATGACCTTGACGACTTCGTTTGTCGATGTCGGCAACCAACGCAGCGCGCCCCACCACAGCGCCAGCAACAGCGCGTGACAGACCAGCGGACCGATCAGCAGCGTTGCCGCGAAGGGAAGCTTCTTCCAGACGACGACGCCGACGCCTGCGGCGAAGCAGCCCCAGCCGAGCACGCCGATGACGGGGACGTGAAAGGCGCCCTCGTCGGTCCAGCGCCACAGGCCGGCGTCGACGGCGATGGGCTCGATGAACCAGGCGTCGACGACGACGGCGGCGAACATGAACAGCGGCCAGCGTCGCGGCGCGACATCGAGCGCGCGCCCGAGATCGATCGCCGATGTGACGACCACGGGCCAGATGAGCACGATGAGCAGCGGCACTTTGTCGACGACGACGTCCCAGCGATCGTCGGCGTAGAAGTAGAAGCCGTAGACGCGGATGCAGCTGTCTTCGCCGAGCCACGCGGCGACGCTGATGACGACGAGCTGCAGCGCGAGGGCCGGGCGCGCGGGCTCCTTCCACATGCGCAGGGCGACCCACAGCGCGACGAGAGCGAGGCACACCAGCTCAAGAGAATTCATGGCGCTCCGGCCTTGTCCTTCACAACGAGAACCCGTGGGCGAGCGGCAGATCGAAGTAGCCCCAGAGGTGCCAGCCGATGAGCAAGAGCGCGCCGGCCCAGGTGACGCCGATGCACAACGACGACGTCACGCGGCCCTCGCGTCCGAACAGCGGTAAGCGCGGCACCACCACCAGCAGCTGCAAGAGCGGCGCTGCGCCCATGATCGCGAGCTCCCACGGCAAGACGCCGGCGGCGAATCCGACGACGGCGACGACGACGGCCACCAGCATCTGCGCGACCGCGATCTTGGCACCGCCCGACGGTCCGAAGATGACGGGCCACGTGCGGACGCCGGCCTTTGCGTCGCCGGCGACGTCGCGCAAGTCGTAGAGCACTTCGTAGCTGAGCTCGAAGAAGAAGAAGAAGACGGCCGCAACGACGACGACGACGGGGGCGACGACCAGGGGGTGCGCGACCAGCGGCAGGGCAAAACACGTGAGCAAGAAGCCCGTCGCCGAGGCCACGTTCTTCCACAGCGCGAGCTCTTTGATGCGACGACGGCCGGGAAGCAGGCGCCAGTTGTAGGCGAAGCCGAGGGCATGAAACGCCAGCCGCGGCGCCAACGTCGGCGGCGACCACAGCGCCGACGAGCCCAGCGAGAGCAGCAAAACCGCCACACCGATGACAAGCGTGAGGCGCGCATTGGCTTTGACTTCTGCGGCGCCGACGACGCCGTTTTCTTCGTCTTCGACGACGTCGACGACGCGGTTCAGCAGGTTCACCACGAACCAGTCGCAGGCCGACAGCAGGGCAAGGCACGGATCGCGCACCCCGCACAACGCTTGAGAGAACGTGAGCGTACCGAGCGCTCCGATGGCGACGATGTGGAGACGCGCGATGCTGGCGACGAGCCTGGACACAGACCG
The DNA here is from genome assembly GCA_031384945.1 of Deltaproteobacteria bacterium. Lineage (GTDB taxonomy): Bacteria > Myxococcota > UBA727 > UBA727 > VGSZ01 > VGSZ01. The sequence continues at coordinate 1,208 of JANNAY010000028.1, read as the reverse complement.
AGCACTACACAGCTCCGACGGCGACAGCCACTGCCCGCGGTGTAGTAGACGAAGGCGCATGCTCGTCGAAGAACCCGCCGTCGACGCCGACGACGCCCCCATCCCCGACGGCGACGTCATCACCGCCCCCGTGCCCTCCGGTCCGGTGGTCACGCTGCGCTTCGCGTCGTCGTTCGAGCCGTGGCTCACCCTCGACGGCAAGCGCGTGGTCGGTGACGACGACGCCGACGCCCGCAGCGTGCTCATCTGGATGTCGCGCCGCCTCGCTGCTTTGATGCGCGCCCTCGATCTGTCACGAGGCTTGCGCGCCACGCTGACCCAGCGCGACATCGTCGTCACCGACGTCGTCCGCCTCGACGACGGCTCTGCCGCCGACCACGGCAGCCTCGGCGGCATTCTCGAAGGCGCGCGCGTCAAGACGCTGCCGTTCGCGGTGCTGGGGCCGTCGATGTCGAAGAGCGAGCTGCTCATCCGCGTGCGCACGCTCTACGCCGCGGGCACGCCTCTCGAAGTGCGCATCGAAGACAACGAGCGCGTGCTCGGCCGTCGTCGCCTGCGCGTCGGGCGGGCCTGATGAGCGCAGATGGATCCATGAACGAAGCCCCCACCTCGACGTCGCACGCGCTGTTCACCGCCAAGAAGACCTTCGGCGCCCTCGACGGGCTGCGCGCGTTTTCGATCCTCGCGGTGCTCTGGCACCACACCTACGAGGTTCCGACGGGGTGGCGCGCCAGCGAGCGCGGCTTTCTCGGCGTCGACTTGTTCTTCGTCATCTCTGGCTTCTTGATCGTCACGCTGTTGCTGCGCGAGCGCGACCGCAACGTCGACCGTGCCGTCGGTCAGCGTGGTGTCTCTCTCAAGAGCTTCTACATCCGCCGCTTCTTGCGTATTTTTCCGGTCTATTATGGTGTGCTAATCGGGCTCTCCATCTTGTTTTTGACCGTGGGCAAGAACGCCAACATGGCCCCCGACTTTTTTCACGATCTGCCGTGGGCCCTGACGTACACCAGCAACTGGGTCGGCCTCACGACATTCTTGGCCATCACCTGGTCACTCTCGGCCAGACGTCCGGAGGTAGCCGGTTCTGCTCACATGCTCTACTTCGCCGATGCAATGCTGGCCCACGGCGGAACGGCTGACATCGGACTATTCGTGCAGCTGCTCATTTTCGGCGTAGTCGCTCTTACCAGCGCCGTGATCGCTGCGCG
>JANNAY010000019.1:0-1569 GCA_031384945.1 Deltaproteobacteria bacterium | reverse complement strand
TCGACGGTGAGGAACGAAGGGATCACGCGCCGCCCCTGCTCGTCGGGGATGACGGCCACGCCGCCTCCACGCGCGACGGCGGCGCAGGTGTTCGAGGTCCCGAGGTCTATTCCAATAGCAACGGGCAAGTCAGAGTCCTTTGCGTTAGCTTGCTCTCAAATACCTGAAAAAGCCTTGATCCAAGAGGTCAGCGGCTGGCTTTCAGCGCGGCGAGCTTCGCCTGGATCGTCGTGTTGTCCGGATCGAAGGCGAGCGCGAGGCGTAGGTTCGCGAGCGCCTTGCTCTTCTGTCCGGCGGCGATCTCGTTGTTGGCTTGCGCGACTTCGACCTCGTCGTCGAGGATGCCGATGCGGTCTGACAACGCGGCGCGATCGCGCTGCTCGCGCTCGATCTGTGCCTCGAGGCGCGCCTTGTGGTCGTCGGCCTTTTGCAGGCGGGCGCGGGTCTCTTCGAGCTCAGCCGCTGCGCCGCCGAGCTCGGACTTCATGCGCGCCACGTTCTCTTGCAGCTTCTCGATGCGCTCTTTCATGCCCTTCTCGAGCCGATCGCGATCGGCGGAGTGGGCCTGCACGTCTTGCGAATGGTTCGCGCGCTCTTCGTTGAGCTCGGCGGACAAGAACGCGTTCTGCTCTTTTTGCTCGTGGAACTGCTGCGTCACCTCATCGACGCGGTCGTTGAGGATCTTGACCTCGTCGCGGGCGGTGTGCAGCTGCGCCTCGGTCTTGCGCAGCTCGCGCGTCAGCTCGTTCACGCGCTCTTTGCCGTCGACGACGAGGGCCTCGAGCTCGCCGGTCTTGGCGCGGGCCCGGTTCAGATCCCGATCGAGCTCGTCGCCGCGGGCGCGGGCAGCGTCGAGATCGTGGGCCAGCGAGGCCTCGCGCGTCTTCGACTGCCGCTCGGCATCATGCATGGCCGCGTCGAGCTCTTTGTTCTTGCCCTCAACCTCGGCGATGCGCTGGTCGCGCTTCAGCACGTCTTTCTGACGGCCGACGCGCTCGTGGTCCCATTCGCGCGTTTTGTCGCTGAGGCGCGTCTCGGTGTCTTTGAGCGTCGCCTCGGTCGCAGCCATCGACGCGGCCTGCTCGTTCAGGCGGCCGTCGCGCTCGGCCAGCGACGCTTTCAGCTCGCCGATGCGACCTTCGAGCTCGCGGGCGTGGGCGGTGGCTTTCTTGCGGGTGTCGTCGAGCTCACCCGAGGTCTCTTCGAGCCGCTTCGTCGTCGCCGTCAGGGTGCCGACGGTCTCGAGCAGCTTTTGCTCGAGACGGTGCTTCTCTTGCGACAGCTCGAGGGCGTGCTGCTGGGTGTCTTGCAACTCGGTCTGCAGCTCTGCTGCGCGTGTCTCTGAGCCTTCGAGCTGGCCTTTGACGTCAGTGAGCTGACCTTGGTTGTCGGCGAGGTCGGCTTCGAGGTCGGTGACGCGGCTGCTGCGGTCTTCGAGGCGGGCGCGGGTGTCAGCCAGGTCAACTGTGGTCTTTTGGAGCTCGGCCTCGAGCGACTCTTTGTCGAGCGTCAGATCGCGGAGGCGCGATTCGAGGTCGTCGATGGCGGCGCGGAAGGCGGCGTCGTCGG
>JANNAY010001653.1:0-8016 GCA_031384945.1 Deltaproteobacteria bacterium | reverse complement strand
GTACGGGACAGCACGACAGAGCATCCGAGCGTCGGCTGAGCTTGGTCAACGTCGTCGTCAGCGACGACGCCTGATGGTCAGGGCTGCCCGGGGCAGGGATTCGCGGTCCGGTAGTCCTCAAACGACGGGTAGTAGCCCTCGGGGAAGCGACACATCTGGCCGCACGACCCTTCATCGTCGAGGTAGCAGTCGAAGCCGGCGCGGCCGCCATCGCACGAGATGTAGGAGCCGGCGGTGTTCTGGCGCCGCACGCACGACGCATCGCAGCCCGCCTCAACGACAACCGCGTCGCGGTCGGCTCCCTCGACGCCGTTGAGTTCAAAGTAGACCGGGCACTCCTCCGGCGTGAGCGGCGGCAGAGGCGAGAACTGCCTCACCTCGGTGAACGTACCGCTGCAGTCCACGAGCCAATAGACGTCGTCGATGTGTTGGCAGAACGGGTTCTCGCCCTCGCCCTCGCCCTCGCCCTCGCCCGCGCTTTCGCCCTCGCCCTCGCCCTCGCCCGCGCTTTCGCCCTCGCCCTCGCCCGCGCTTTCGCCCTCGCCCTCGCCCTCGCCCTCGCCGACGTCATCAATGATCGGGTCAGTCGGACAGCCGGTGGACGCGAGCAGGACAACGGCGGCATGGACAGCGGCGATAACAGCGACCGGCGTAAAGTAGTGCATGCAGGAGCGATAGCAGTCGACGACGTGAACGCGAGGGGTCATCACCCGCGGCCGCCGCGACGCCGACGACCAGAAGACCGCGGCCCGCAGACGACGCTGCCTGCCGCTTCACCAACCCGATCGTTGCTGGTGAATCGTTCGCCCCTCTCGTGGCGAAGCGAGGGGCGATGCCGTGGGCTTCGTCGGGCGTCTCGTCCGCTGACCTCTGCGGTCGCCGCTGCTCCATCGCTGGCGACTATCTTCGTCAATAGCTGGCTCCTTTGACGGCGATAGCTGCCATTGGATGCGGTCGGGCGCCTTGACCGTGGCTTGTGTGGAGCTTATCCTCGTCAAAATCGCAGAATGTGGCGGAGATAGTCGCTGTTATGGGTCGTCGAACGTCGGTGCCGTTGCCCCCGGTTGTGCGCGAGCTCGTGCGCCTCGGCGAGAACATCCGCCTGGCCCGTTTGCGGCGTGGGCTGACCGCAGAGCTCGTCGCCGAACGAGCAGGGATGGCGCGCGACACGCTTCGCGCGCTCGAGAACGGCGAAGCCGGGGTTTCGCTCGGTGCTCTCGCGAATGTCCTTCACACGCTGGGTCTCTCCCAGGAGCTCTCGGCGGTGGCGAGCGACGACGAATTCGGTCGACGTCTGCAAGACGCGCAGCTGGAGCAGCACGTGGTTCGCAGCAAGCCGAGAAGAAAGTCGCCGCCGCGCGGGACGGTCGACCTGTTGGACCACGTCGGCAACGACGTGGAGTCTGCGGTCGGTCGACGCGCCGTCGTGTGGGCAGCGTCGAGCGATTGGATTCAGACGTTCTTGCCCGGACCGCCGCCACGCGAGCGCGCGCCCGAAGCGCTTCGCGTTGGTGAAGAGGTCCTCGTGAGCGAAGTGGTGTCTTCAGCAGCACCGACCTTCTTGCGCGTCGGCACCGACGCCGGAGACCGTGTGGTGATGATGGGCGACCTGCGGCTCACCGCCGAAGAGTCGAGCTGATGAAAGCCTCCCGTTTGCCTGCGACGACGAAGAGGCCGGCGACGGCACCGACGGCAGCCACTACGACGACAACCGCGCCGGCAAGAACGCGAAGTGTCGACGTCTGGGGCGACTGGGCCGAGCTGCCGGCGCGGCGCCGCATCGGCGCGCTGGTGGCGCAGAGCGTGCGCGGCAAAGAGGTCTTCTCTTTCGAGTACGACCCCGCGTGGCTCCACGATGGTTCAGCGTTGGTGCTCGATCCCTCGCTGCAGCTCGGGCGCGGTCGGATATTTCCTGGCCGGCAGGGTGCGGCCAGCGAGAGCCAGAACTTCGGTGTGTTCCTCGATTCGTCGCCGGACCGGTGGGGACGCGTGCTGATGAACCGGCGCGAGGCGTTCAACGCGAGAAAAGAAGGGCGTCCGGTGCGGCCGCTGTACGCCGTCGACTATCTGCTGGGCGTGAACGACCCGCAGCGCATGGGCGGCCTGCGCTTTCGGATCGGTGAGGGACCGTTTCTCGACGACAACGAACAGCGCGCGGCGCCACCGCTCACGAGTCTTCGCGCGCTGGAGCAAGCGAGCTTGCAGCTGGAGCGGCGAGGCGAAGAGGACAGCCCCAGCTCCGAAGAGGCGCTTCGTCTGTTGCTGGTGCCCGGGAGCTCGCTCGGTGGAGCGAGGCCCAAGGCGTCGGTGACGAACGTCGATGGTTCGTTGTGGCTGGCGAAGTTTCCGTCCGCCGACGACCTGCACGACGTCGGCGCGTGGGAGGAGGTTGCCGCGAGGCTGGCGCGCAAAGCAGGCATTCACATGGCTGAGTCGCGGGCAGAGCAGTTCACGCACCGCCATCACACGTTTCTCACGCAGCGCTTCGATCGCCTGGGAGACACGCGCGTCCACTTCGCATCGGCGATGACGCTGACGGGCCACGTCGATGGAGAGCCGGGCAGCTACCTCGAAATTGCGGACGTGCTGGTGCAGCACGGCGCCAACCCCGCTGCGGACCTCGAACAGCTGTGGCGGCGCATCGTGTTTGCGATGTGCATCTCCCACGTCGACGACCACCTGCGGAACCACGGCTTTCTCCACCGCGACGGGGCGTGGCGGTTGGCGCCGGCGTATGACGTGAACCCCATTCCCACGGGCAACGGCCACGTTCTCAACATCGATGACAGCAGCAACGCGCAGGATCTTTCTCTCGCCCGTGATGTCGCGCCGGTCTTTCGCGTGAATGGCAAGACGAGCGAGAGCATCATCGCGGCGGTGCGTGCTGCCGTCAGGACATGGCGTGACGAGGCGCGGGCGCTCGGGATCGGGAGAGACGAACAGGACCGTTTGGCGAACGCCTTCCGGCTTGCTGCGTAGGTCCGCGGGAGATTTCGATTCGTGTTGGCCAACTCACCGAACAATTTATCGAAGACGCCTGTCCGGCGGTGAGGCGGTCGGGCAGCCGCCGAGCTCTTCCGCGACGTCACCGGCGAAGACAGTGCAGAGCGCGACGACGATGGTGGCGCGATGGTGGCGACTCTCCGACCTCTGCGACGTCGTTGATGAAGCGCTCCTGCCCCGTCGTCTCCGTGCGTTCGCCGACGTTCAACGCAACGACGGCGGCGTCAGCGACCAAGACGAGGTCAGAAAAGGTCGGCGAGCGTCCTCGGCTTCGGCCGACGCGAAGGTGGACGACGGCGCGGCACAGCGAGAAGGGCTACGCTGCCGCCACGCTCTCGTGGAGGTCACCATGCGCTCGCTCGCTGTGCTCGCGTCTCTCGTCGTCTTCAGCTTGTTTGGGGCCGCCTCCGTCCACGCCGCCGAGGTCGACGGCGTCAAGGTCGCCGACACCGCCAACGTCGCCGGCAGCGACCTCGTGCTCAACGGGGCGGGCGTTCGCACCAAGGTTTTCTTCAAGGTCTACCTCGCGTCGCTCTACGTGCCGGTCAAGGTGAAGACGACCGACGCCGTCGTGGCGAAGGGTCCGCGGCGCATGCAGCTCAACATGATGCGCGGCCTCGAGGCGAAGACCCTCGTCGAAGCCCTCAACGAAGGCCTCACCAACAACAACACCGCCGCCGAGCTCACCGCGGTCAAAGCCGAGCACGACAAGCTCGTCGCGGCGATGAACGCGCTGCCCGCCCTGAAAGAAGGCGACGTCATCACCTTCGACTTCGCCGACGACGTCACCACGCTGGCGCTCAACGGCAAGAGCAAAGGCAGCTATGCCGGCGCTGCCTTCAACGCCGCCATCTTGAAGGCGTGGCTGGGCAGCAAGCCCGTGCAAGACGATCTGAAGAAGAAGCTGCTCGGCGGCTGACCGCCACGAGTTCGGTTCGCGTTGGTGCACCTCAGATCGAAGCAGCAACGTGCTGATGCGCACGAAATGCGACACACCGCGCGCCCATCGCTGACGTGCATGCCCGCGCTCATAGGGTGGCCTTCCGCTTTTGCCCGGAGCCACACGCATGTCATCGATCACCGTTCGCGTCCTTGTCCTTGCTGTCGCCGTCGCCGGCGTCGCCTGCGGCGCAGACGACAGCATCGACGTCGACGCTGTCGCGCCTGGCACAGCAGAGGGCGCGCTGATCACGTTCACCGGTGCGGTGAACAACGTTTCGCTCGGGCAGCTGCAGGCCAGCGGGTGGAACGTCTGCGGCCTCGACGGCTATGGCAGTTCTGGCCTGCCCATCAGCACGCTGCAGTCAAACTGCGGCGGCACCGAGATCATGGTGGGCTGCCGGCAAACCAACACCGACAACCTCATCGTGGCTGCCCACGCGCCGCGCGCCGACGTCTTCTTCGACACCGGCGTGAATTCCAACGTGCTGCACAACGCCAACGGCACCGACTGGTACTTCAACCCCAGCTTCTCTCTCGGGTTCGTTGCCCAGGGCAGCGGCGTGAACAAGAACAGCTGCGACACAGGCGTCGCCACGGCGGCGGGTCAACGGTTGTGCGCGCACACCAGCGGCGGAAGCTTGAGCAGCGGCTGGCGGTGCGGCGCGCAAGAAGGCATCTTCGACAACAGCTTCGAGCGCGTGTTTCTCACCGCCAACGGCGCCGCGCCGCCGCTCGTCTCGCAAGGCTTCTCGTGCAGCGACATCCTCGCGCGCAACCCCGGCAGCGCGTCGGGCGTCTTCCCCATCGACGTCGACGGCGGCGGCCCGCTCGCGACGCTCAATGTGTTTTGCGACATGAGCTTCAACGGCGGCGGCTGGACCCTCGTGCAGTCGATCCCGCAGTTTCAGGGACCGCAGAACCTCGGCGTCGGTTCGCCGACGCCGGGATCGGCGCTGCGCCTCGGCAACGCCGTCGCCTTGGCGCTGGCGGCGACCAGCACGCAGACGCACTTTCGCCAGCCCGGCAACCCCGGCGGCCGCTCGCTGACGAGCAACCCCGGCACGACGCCCATCCGCAACTTTCGCAACGGCGTGATTCTCGAGACGACGCAGGGAGCGTTTCAGGCGGCGAACTGGACGGCGAACCCGCCAAGCCTCGCGTCGGTGCTGCCCATCGCGGGCTGCGACCCCGGCAACAACCTGTACCCAAACCTCTACCACGCATGCGGCAACGGAGCCGGGCTGCACGTGCTTGGCACCGAGGCGTCGTTCGTCTTTCAAAACCCCGAGGCGATGGAGTTCTACGTGCGCGGTCTGCGCACGGCGCCCGTGGCGACGAACACGGCGTTTGAGACGTCGACGAACGCGACGGTGAACGGCCAGCTGATCGCCAGCGATGCCGACGGCGACCCCATCACGTTCACGCGCCTCACCAACGGCAGCAAAGGCAGCGTCGTCGTCAACGCCAACGGCACGTTCACGTACACGCCGAACCTGCACGCCAACGGCACCGACACCTTCACCTTCCGCGTCTCAGACGGCGTCAACACGTCGAACACGGCGACCGTCACGGTGCAGCTCGTGCTGCCGTCGTGCAGCGCCGTGCATGTGGAGAACCCGGCCGCGACGAGCGGCGTCTTTCTCGTCGACGCCGACGGCGTGGGCGTCGGCCGCCCTGCGGTCGACACCGAGTGCGACATGAGCTTCGCCGGCGGCGGCTGGACGCTGCTCTTGAGCTCAAACGCGCAAGCGCCGGGTCTGCTGCCCATCACCAACCCACGCAGCGGCGTCGCCTCGCGCCTCAACGTCGCCGACGTCGTGCCGCTCGCCAACCTCTCGCAGCAGGTGCACGTGCGCCGCACCGGACAAGCAGCGTCGCGCTCGGTGACGAGCTTGCCCAACACCTCGCCCATCGCGCGCTTGCGCACCGGCAAGGTGCTGGCGACCCTCGCCAGCTTCAACGCCGCCGAATGGACCGGCGTCACGTCGGTGCTGCCCTTTGGCGGCTGCGACCTGACGCAGCCCGACTACCCCAACGTCTACTTCGCCTGCGGCAACTCGGGCGGCCTGCATCTGTCGTCTGAGCAGGCGGGCTTCTCGCGCTTTCAGTTCGGCGTGGCCGACGAGCCCCTCGAGCTCTGGGTGCGCACCGAGAACGCCCCCGTCGTCAACGCGGGCAGCCTCAGCACCAACGAAGACACGGCCGTGGGCGGCACCATCGTCGCCAGCGACGCCGACGCCCACGCGCTGACCTTCAGCATCGTCAGCGGTCCAGCCAAGGGCGTCATCACTGGATTGAACACGACGACGGGGACGTTCACCTACACGCCAAACCTGAACCAGAACGGCAGCGACAGCTTCGTCGTCGGCGCGTTTGACGGCGCCGTGACGTCGACGGCGACGTTCAACGTGAGCATCGCGCCGGTCAACGACGCGCCGACCGCCAACAACCAGACCCTCAACGTCAGCGAAGACACAGCGCAGAACGGCACGCTCACCGGCAGCGACGTCGACGGCACCATCACGTTCACGCTCTTGACCAACGGCGCCAAGGGCTCGGTCAGCGGTCTCAACACGAGCACCGGCACCTTCACGTACACGCCGAACCTCAACCAGAACGGCGCCGACAGCTTCACCTTCAGGGTCACCGACAACAACGGCGTCAACTCAGGCACCGCCACCGTCAGCGTCGTCATCGCCGCCGTCAACGACGCCCCCGTCGCCGCAGCCGGCAGCGTCAGCACCAACGAAGACACCAGCGTCAGCGGCAGCGTCGCCGCCACCGACGTCGACAGCGGCGTCGTCACCTTCGCCGTCGTCAGCGCGCCGACGCGCGGCACGCTGACCGCGTTCAACGCCAGCACGGGCGCCTTTGTTTACGCGCCGTCGGCGAACCTCAACGGCCCTGACTCGTTCTCGTTTCGCGCCAACGACGGCGCCGCCAACTCGAACACCGCCGTCGTCAGCGTCGACGTCGTCGCTGTCAACGACACGCCGATCGCCGACGCGCAGAGCGTCAGCGGCAGCGAAGACACCGCCCTCACCGGCACCCTCACCGGCAGCGACGTCGAAGGCGCCGTCACGTTCTCGCTGGTCAGCAACGGCAGCAAGGGCACGATCACCGCGCTCAACGCGGCCAGCGGCGCGTTCACCTACACGCCGAACCTCAACCAGAACGGCGCCGACAGCTTCGTCTTTCGCGTCGTCGACAACCAGGGACTGCCGTCGGCCAACGCCACCGTCAGCGTCGCCCTCGCCGCCGTCAACGACGCCCCCGTCGCCGCCAGCCTCGCCGTCGCCGCCGTCGAAGACACCGCCGTCAGCGGCAGCGTCAGCGCCAGCGACGTCGACAGCGCCACGCTGACCTTCGCCGTCGTCGCCGGCGGACTCGCCAGGGGCACGCTCACCGCCTTCAACACGTCGACGGGCGCGTTCACCTACACGCCGAACCTCAACGCCAATGGCACCGACAGCTTCGTGTTTCGCGCCAACGACGGCACCCTGAACTCGGCCAACGCGACCGTGACGATCACCATCGCCGCGGTGAACGATGCGCCCATCGCCAACGCGCTCGCGCTCACGACCAACGAAGACACCGCCGTCGGCGGCACCGTCAGCGGCAGCGACGTCGACGGCGATGCCCTCACCTTCACGCTCGTCACCGACGGCAGCAAAGGCAGCGCCGTGGTCAACGCCGACGGCACCTTTGCCTACGCACCTGCGCTGAACCAAAACGGCAGCGACAGCGTCGTCTTTCGCGTCTCTGATGGTGCGTTGTCGGCGACGTCCACCGTGTCGCTCACCATCACGGCGGTGAACGACGCGCCGGTCGCCAACAACCAGACCATCAGCACCGACGAAGATGTCGCCACCGTGGGCGTGCTCACCGGCAGCGACGTCGAGGGCAGCAACCTCACCTTTGTGCGCGTCTTCAAGGGCGCCAAGGGCACGGCGTCGATCAACGCCGACGGCAGCTTCAGCTACACCCCCAACGACGACGCCAACGGCACCGACACGTTCACCTTTCGCACCTTTGATGGCGTGCTCTTGTCGAACACCGCCACCGTCACCG